>CAYMXM010000116.1:0-11203 GCA_964394065.1 uncultured Pirellula sp.
CGATGGTTACCGAGGATCCAAAGATCGCCTGGTTGAGTAACCGCTTCGTCTGGCGGCTCAGGAATCTCGTCTGGGTCGGTCAAGCCTTCGTTAACGCCGGTATCCATCAGCTCTGCGAGTTCCTCAGCGTTGAATCCAAGGAGCCCGAGATCGTAGTTCGCTTCCTGCAATGCCGACAATTCGATCGGCAACAGGTCGTAGTTCCATTCCGCGATTTCAGCGGTCTTGTTGTCGGCGATCCGGTAGGCACGCACTTGATCTGGAGTCAGATGTGACGCGACCACGATAGGGACGCGTTCAAGTCCAAGCTTCTGCGCGGCCTTCAAACGCGTATGGCCGACGATGATGACGCTATCGCCATCGACAACGATCGGCTGAGAGAATCCGTACTCCTTGATCGAAGCTGCAACCGCATCGACGGCCTTATCGTTGTTGCGAGGGTTGTTTTCGTAGGGACGAACGCGATCAAGCGTCCACATTTCAATCTGCAAAGCAGTGGTGGTCATAATGCAATCCTTTGGCTAGGGAGCTGGGGGTCGGACAAAACAAACAAACTGTGTCTAATCGCGCGGCTGTTCCCGCGGCCCAAGATCGTGGTGTTTTTTGGGGGAGGACCCATCGTTTGGGGCTCGCGAGTGCCATAGTGGCAGACGCGCCGTGAGGCCCACGGTTGGCCCACTGACGCGATGAGTGCGAGAGGCGACGCGCTGGGCGACTTGTTAGAGATCTCGCAACTTGGTGCAACGTCGTGCGATGGTCGGATGCATCGGATTGATCGGCAGTCGAGCATCCACCAACGCTCGAACCCAGTTGCGAGGTTAAGAGGTTATGCGAGGTTATTTTCCCGCCGCTTCTATATTGGAAAACTGTTTCTCCTGCGCGTGCGCACGTACGCGTGCGTACATGTGAAGGTAAGGAAATAACCTCGCTAACCTCGCAAATAGCCATAATCCCAAGGGAAAACGATGATTCGCTTGCGAGGTTAGCTTTTGAAATTGCGAGGTTAAGGCACCAATTTGCGAGGTTACGAACGTGATTTGCGAGGTTAGCAGCCAACGAGGGGATGATATGAATTGGTCGTTGTAAGTCCTCAATGCACAGCGACTTAAACACGAATCCGCTTCCACTGAACGTTTGAGCGACAACAACGACAGCGCTTTTACAAACGTCGGAAACGCCGTTACAGCGAGCGATATTTTTGACGCCACGCCGGCGCAAATTCAGCGATGCACGCCGATTCGACACTCGAAAAATAACCTCGCTAACCTCGCAAAGGATTAAGGGGTCAATCATTGCCGCCCTCCATATCGAACAAAGTCTTTGGAGGAGCTTTCATGTCAACAAGGTTCCACAGCCGCACGTGGCGATTGGAATGGATGCCCGCATCATTGAGCTTTCTGCCGTTGAAGACCCGGCCTCTCAACCTAGATAGATGGCGACCTAGGGACCGCTTAAACGCTCCTCCTCCACGATCGCGATTTACGATCAACGGTTCTGGCAACGCTCGCGATAGCGGCTCGTCGATGTACTCGACGGGAGCGTCTTGCGGGGGCATGACAACGTGATAGATATCGTCGGCTGTAAGCGTCCGATCGCCAAACCGCTCCCACCATGCGTCAAAGAATGCAGTCCATTCCTGGGCTGATTCATCCTGCACAACCTGGGTTGTCTCAAGGTTGGTGAGAAAGCCTGGGATGCCAGCGAATGCTAAAACGCTGCCAATTGTGTCGGCCCATTCTTGGAAGCTACCTAGAGCAGGGATCGGTACCATCGGTTTGCCGCTGGTGTACCACGCACGAACGATCGTTAGCGCCGCCGCCAGCAAGTTGCCCCGGTTCTCATCGACGTACTGTTCGAGATCTCGGATGCGAAAGCCAGTACGTTCCCAAGGCCGCTCTGCATTGGCATCGAGCCGTATGCTGTACGAACGCCGCGGCAAGTCGCCCGTAACACGGAGATTGTTTCCGCTAGCAGCCCAAACAACTCGCGAGAGCAGCGATACGATCCGATTGCCACCGAGTAGCCGATCGGATACCTCACGAGATGTCAGCGTCGCAGCCAACATCGGAGAATCGATGGTGGTATTGTCAGGAATGTTATCGAGCAAAACGAACGACGCCGAAGTCATCAAGATAGACGTGATCTTCTTCCGCCATTCATCCTCGTTTTGCTTGGCTGGAATCGACTCGGATGAAACATTGCCCACAGCGATCTTCGCCAGCGCCGTGATCAACAACGACTTTCCCGTTCCTTGCATCGGAGCGTCGACAATCGCCAACGGAACATGGCCTTTGATGACGGGACGCATCAGGATTGAAAACAAGATCGCCAATGCGTTGGCGCGGCTTGCATCGTCGACGAATGGAAACTCGTCGATTACCTGAAGGAGAATATCAACGCATGCATGGACTTCCTCGCTACACGGATGTTCTGGAATTGGGCGCAGGTTGAGCGAAGGGTCGGGACAATACATCAACCTCGATGTGGAATCGTAACCAGGCGTTGTACAGATCGTGCCATCAGCACGTAGGATCGGGGCGCGAGCCACGCCGGCCAAAGGTGGGAGCTCCCAGTCCTCTTGAGCCAGAATGTTCTCGGCAAGTGTCTTCGGTGGGTTGGTGCCGACTGGAATGTAGCCACCATCCGATTTCCGCATTGTGAAGAAATTGGCGACCTCGGTGAGCCGACAACGAATCCGAGATACATCCATCGGTTCAATCTTGGGAATGTCCTGCTCATCGTAGACGATGCGTACAAGCCCACCGGATCGCACAAACGTGGAGGGTGGCGAGTTCGCTCGTTTGATCGCAGCCATTGCCTGGGAAGTTAGATCGCCGAGCTGCCGATCATCGATGATGATGGAAGGTAATCCAGTGTTGGCGGGCTCCGGTGGCAACGGACGACGAGCTGCGGACCGCTTGGGCTTCGGCGTGTATTGCTTGGTGACCTTACTGAGCGCCTTCGCGATCGTCGTTGCACCGTAAGTCTCGCTGCCATGCAATTGATCCCACTTGGATCGCATGAGCTTCGATTGTCGAAAGATGCGATCAATTTGGGTGGCATCCTTGGTGTAGTACGCCAAGGTGAACACAACCGAAGAGTCCGCTTCGCTGGCCGAGTTGTAATGGTCATTCCAGTTGCCATCCCACAGCGATCGAAACTTATCGCCAGTACGAGGCTTATTACAGGCGAGCTCGACAATCTCGTTATCGCTAAGTGCAACTGAGGCTCCGTCGTTGGTTGGAGGTGATGCTCCACGCTTGCTCGATACAGCAGCACCCGGTTCATCGCCTCCGAAGACAGACGCATAAACAAGGTCGAGCGACTGCTGGCGGAGATTGATGTCCGATGGATAGTTTTGGAGTCGTTCGCCCGTAACCGTGAAGAAGCGATCACGATCGTAGATCTCGATGCCACCATCGTGATAAGCTTTACGACACCGCTTGCCTGACTTGTTGGCCTTGATGAAAACCTTGAGTCCGCGTCGCGATGGACTGATCTCTGCGTAGCTATCTAATTTCGCGAGTAGATCAATCGCCCACGGTTTGATATTGCCATCAGCATCAATGCTGTTGTCGAGATCGACTCCACAGTACGGATCATCAGCCGTGAATACAAAACCTACGCCAGCAATCGAGCTGTCTTCCCGACATGCTTCGACGGCGTTGCCGAACGTATCCCAAGTCTTTCCCGAGGTTGAATCAGCAAGAGTACCATCACGGGGTGAGACCGGCGCTTTGGTTTGTTTACCATCGCGAGTGATATAGCGCCACGCGACCCACTGCGGAGTCGTACGCAACGACAGCGGTATCTGCTCAAGGTTGAGATTGGAAGGTGCGTTGGTCATTGCTTAGGCGCATCCTCGCTTCCTTCGATGGCGACGGTTGCACCAAGAGCTTTCAGAATTCGTAGTCCATCTTTGACCTCGCAGGCTTTGACCACTGGCGTCGAATCATCAGACAGAGACGCGAGCTGCGCCCATGTGACACTTTTCCATTTGCGGCAGCGATACGCGCGGACGGCAATGCCCGAATCATCGAAACGGACAACGAGGTTGAGACGTGGCAGATGCCGAACGATGGGCCGACGAAAACGGGTGAGTTGCGACATGGCTAAGCGATCTCCATTGCAGGAGAAAGTGTCTGTGATTCGGCATCGTCAATCTGCACTTTGATCTGGCCCTTCGGTTTGGAGTCGTGCTTGATGGATAGCAGCCAAACGACCTGCGAGTCGTCCCAGAACACGCCGGCATGTTGCAACGCATCGATCACAGCCTTTTGTACGTTGTCACAATCGCGACGCCGATCATCGGGCGGTGCGATATCAATGCGGATCGCAATTGGCCCCATCAGCGGTTTAATACTTTTGGCGATTGCAATACGGCGCACTTGGTGCCGATAGGTGCGTGCATCTTTCGAGAGAACGGGACGCCCCTGGTAATAGCTGAAGTAATGATTGACCGAGGGCGGATAAGGGAGATCAAACTCGGTAACCATCCTTGCTTCCTTTCACTGAAATAGAAAAGCTGGGACGGAACGAACGGTTGGTTTGAACCAACTCACTCGCTTTGCCCGTCCCAGCCGCACCCGTGCGAACTCAAGCGGCAAACGATCAGAACGGCATGTCCGGCGATGGTGGGACCCCACCGTTCGAAGCGGCTGCGAGACGAATGCGTCGATTGAAGTAGACGTTGGTGTAGTCACCGCGAGTCCGCTTCGTGACTTCCAAGGTCACATCGAGCAGTTCTTCAAGTCGCCCGGACAATTCGCTGAACTTGGAGAGTTCCAGTCCTAGCGTCTTCAAATCACCCTTTACATACGGGATCGATGCTTGCGTGATGACCGAGTTCTTGAAGATGTGACGACCTGCTTGCGAGCCAGACAGCACTTCCAAGTCGAACTTGATCATCGGGTCGCCTTTTTGACTGCTCTCAAGCTTCACCGACTCGATGCGAGCTTGATACTTGCCGTCGGGAACCTCGTCGTACTCTGGTGCTTCCGCGGTTGCGAAATCATCATCGAACGACGTGAGATCAACGGATTGGTTGGTGGTTTCGTATTCTTCGTAATCGCTCATTGCTTAACAGCCTTTCCTGCTGGGGTGCTGCCCGGAGTGGAACTAGACGCAACAGTGCCTTTGCCGGGCGCAGGGCTCTGTGCGGTTGAATTCGAAGCAGTGCCGGTGAACGCCGAATTGAATACGGCATAGTCGAGTGGCAGCATCTCGGGCAAGCGACCTGTTCGATCGCCGGCCTCGTAAGTTGGGTGAGGCTTGGTTCGTAGCACACGCTCGACGATCAGATTGCCAGCCGAGTCTTTGCGCGAGACCGAGTCGCCATAGAGGATGATGTCAACCAACCCCAACACCACGTTGCGAGCACGATCAGGCAAACTTGGTGTTGTCTTGGTGTACTCGCCCGTCCGCGTTTCGATGGTCTTGTCAACTGCATGCGAGATGAGGATCAAACCGTATGGCAAGCTGGCCAAACGAGTCAGCACGCGATGCCATTCGTTCTTGACAAGAGCCCAGCCTTTGCCGTGGCCCATGTCGCCTTCGTACTCGATGCCATGCTTGGCACAGACATAGTCCGAGCACATCTTGAAGGCGTTGTCGACGGTGTCGATCACAATCGTTTTGAAGTTGTGATCGCCCTTGGCCAGCAACTTGCAAGCTTCCAAGAACGCTTCCCACGAGTAGGTCGGCACCTTGAACACTTCCAAGTGATTGAACCCTGGCTCGCATTCGAAGAACATGGCCTCAGGGAATTGCGAAGCGAACGAGCTCTTGCCGAGCTTTGGAACGCCATAGAGCAAAATCGATTGCTTCGCCAAGTCGGTGGTCGGTTTGGTCTTGGCGGTTGGTAGAGTCATTGTCATAGAGAACGTTTCCTTTCAAATCAGAACAGGGGTGCCTCAGAATCAACATGAGATAGCTCTTCATTAGGGAGAGCGATCTCGTACAGGTTGTGAGCGACATTTGGATTGAATCCCGACTGGCAGTAAGCCAAGTACTCGCACGGTCGTTGGTAAGAGAAACAGTTCGAGGTATTCAGCAGCCATTTGCCGCGCCGTCGGGCATCCAGGTATTGCTGCGTGATCTCCCAGACCTCGTCTTGCAACATGGCGAGTCGATCTTCAGAGAGATAAATGAACTCGCGATGGAATGCTTCGGGACGCGAATACCATTCAGTCAGCCGATTCTGGAACTCATCGTCGGTCTCTGGCATCTGGCGTTTCGCAGTCGACTTGCCACTTTTGTTCTTGGCCGCGAGTTCAGCATGGCGAACTTCGTACTCTGCCTGCGTTTCGCCTTTGCCTTGCTTGAGCCGGCTCTTGAGCAGGATGTTGTAGATCACGCCAACGATCGGATAGCCAAGTTCGCGCAAGTAATAGCAGTACAAGGCGATTTGCGTGTCGGTCCACAGCTTGTCGAGATAACTTGCATCGACGGTTGATGCCGTTTTATGCTCGAGCAGATACAGCCCATCGTGGCAACGCACGATGCCATCGACCTTGCCGGCGATACGGAACGTTTGACTCTGCCGACCAGTATCTGGATTGCGGATCTCGCCGACGAACTCCTTTTCAACCTCGACGACTTCGAATTCTTCAGTGGCGTAGCGTTCGGCGTATCCACGGATCATCGCCGTTGCCAAATGCCATTGAATCATCTGGTTTGCGTCGACCACGCGATTCTCAAAGGCATCGTCGACATAGGTGAGAACATCACGAAGCCGCGATTCAGCATCTTGCGATCGATACCAAAGCTCGATCGCCGTATGGATCACGCTGCCGAACGACAACGCCTCTGCACGCTCACGCGGTCGCAGGTTGTCGAGATAGCGGTTCTTGTACTTCCGAGGGCAATTGCGAAACGTATTCAGCGCCGAATAGGTCAGCAGCGTCTTATCGTTCGCTTCGGTTTGTGTAATGACTTGAGACATGGGTGCTTAATCAACAGGGCTAATTGAATCGGGATTAGTAGAAATTCACTTCGTACGAGTCTTGCTCCTCAATGAGGTTTCCATTGAGTCGCTTCGCGCCACGTTCACGAGCAAGTTGCTCTTCGCTCACTTTCAGTGATGCGTTGATTTTCGCGCACTTCTTGCAAATCCGATTGCCAGCGCCTTTCGAGTGAAACTCTTCGTTGCACTTGAGGCAGCGACGCTGACCTGGTTCTGTCGGTAGTAATGGCTTGTTCAAGATGTCACTTTCATGAGGCAATGAGGAGGTCGCGGCCAAACCAAGCTGCTAGATCAGCTCGAGTTCCTCGACTTCGAAGTTGCGTTCCTGGTCCGAGGTAATCAGGTAGTGTTTGAAATCGATCTTGGTGACAAACCTGCTTGGCTCGGCCAATTGGTTTCGAAGTCCCGAGCACGCTTCGTTGAATTCCTTGGATGCGGCTTCGAAGCGATCCGCTGCTCGCAGATACCGTCCAACTGCAAGCGAAACATTGACACGGGCTTCGATATCACTATTAAGATTTGCCATAATTCCTGACCTAGCTTTCTGACTGAATGATTGAGTCCTCTATCTGTAGGGTTACACGCAAAGTGACCAACCGGACGATCAAGAATTGAGATATTCTTGAAGTCCAGCGTCGCGGAACACTTCGCGAATGACAGCTAGACGGCTGCTCAAAGTGCTGTGTGGGACATTGAGCTCTGCCGCAATGGCGTTGATTCCTTGCGTCCTCAATCGCTCAACGAGGTCCTGCTGTTCTGGCGTGAGCCTCTTAAGAACCTTGCTCAGGTCGTGCACAAGTGCGACACGATCGGTGGCACTAAGTCGTGGCTTGCGTTCGATGCGGCGATCGAGCTCGTCCTCGCCGATCGTATGTCCCAATTCAGTGACGCCTTCGTCGGGAACGTTAACGGTGGAGCTCAGCGAAACAGGCCGACCGCCGCGGCACTTATCGTTCGTGCGACGCGACATATTCACGCTGGCATGATTGACGACCGCGCAAACAAACGATTTGTGATGGCCGACTGCTTCATCGAACTTGGGCCAATTCGCGATGAGCTTCGACATCAACTCTTGCTCGACCGCCTCGCGTTCGTCCTCGGTGAAGCATCCAAATTTGATTAGTCGTCGGGTGTACTTTCGAACGACTTTGATGGTGAATGGATGACGGGTGACTTCCTCTGCTGTGATTCGCATGGAGCGATCTCCTGGCAGACCTGCTGCGCGAGCAACAGGTCCACTTGCGAAGGCTCGCTGGGCCGGTCTGCGTTACGTTTTCGCTTGTCGCGGGTAACGATCGGACCTGTCGCTCGGGACTGGCGAAAATTCCCAAAGTGGCTGGGAAGAATTGAAAATTCCCAAATCGCCAGCGCTGAAACGTGGAAAAAAGCAGGAAGAACGAAGAGAGGAAAATCCATAAATCCCAAATGTGTGGTTTGGGAAAATTCCCAAGTCTTCAATCCAGAAAGAGACCAGCGCCTAGAATCCGCGTGAAGCAGGCCTGAGTAGGCTTGAGTGCTTCAAGCAGCAAAGCAAAGGAAAACGGGGAAAGCGAATGAAGACAACCAACGGCAACAAGAATATGGGAGCAGGGTTGGCTGTCGGATGCGGCGTCGGAGCGGCGCTAGGCGTTGCACTTGGAAACGTTGCAATCGGTGTAGCAATAGGAGTTGCGATCGGCGTCGCCCTTGGGTCGTCATGAGCGTTTTCCGGGAAGCCGCCAAATCCCAAGTGACTCTTGCTCGTTACAAGATCAGTAATCTTCTCGATCAGCCGCTGACCGTGCATACTCAAGAGAATGGTCGGGCACCAGTTTGAACACGCACCGATAGCCTTTCTTGTCATCCGTCAGCCCGATCGGATCGCCATCAATACCGAAGAAGGCACGCAAGGTCTTGTTCAAAGATTCCCGATGCTTACGATTCTCCCGACGAGCCCCAGGTGAATTCCAAGTCATCAAGCCGTGGCCCTGGGCGAGCGAATACAACAACTCCCACTGCATATTGGGCAATCCGTTCTTTGCATTGGCGAGTCCCATTTGCGTGAACATCAGACGCTCATGCTCGTTGCCAGCGATCACGGTCACAGTGTGTGAATCCTGGAAGCGAATCTCGACGTCCTTCCACGAACATCCAGCTGGCGTTGGGAATTTTCCAACCGCGGCCTGCGGCTTTGGTAATAACCGATCTCTGAAATCGATGACGTGCTTGCGAGCCCAATCGGTAAGAGCCCATCCATCAATGTCGGAATTCAGTGCTTGCTCCAATGGCAAAACCAGACAGCCTTTGTCGATCAACACTCGCGAAAATTGAACGTTCAGCACCCGCATCGATGTTAGGAAAAGCACGTATGGACGTTGGTCCTTCAGCTGAATCGCATCGAGGCACCGCGACATACGACGTGCTTCGGATTCTTTGGCAAAGTAGAACCCGAAGCCTGCACCAGACGTGCCACCGAACTGCCCAAGCAGGTAGCAGTGGTGAGTTTCGTCTAACTGCTCGACAGCAGCAGCAAAGCCAATTAAATCGCTAAGCACCTTACTGAGCTTAACAACATTGAATTCGAAGCAAACCAAGTTGCGTCGATCAACCGGCACATACTCCTCGGTCTTCTCGTTGTAGCCTTCGAAGACACCGTCCTCAAACTCGGACACCTCGAGCCACTCGAAGGTATTGCCAATCACTGGCAGGTTCTTTGCCAGTTGATTGGTTGCTACGAGTAGCTCGTATCGCCCAAGATCCACATTGCGAAGGTCTTCGTCGCAGAGGTGCTGCTGCCAACTCAATCGGGAAGTCGACAGTCCCCAGACTCGCTCAAGCGCTAGCCAGAATCGGTTCATGTCGAGGCTTCCTCGTCGATAGGCCCGAGATGATGAAGCCGCGTTGAGCCAACCAGGCTTCAATGATGGATGCAATCGGCCCTCGATTGTACATCGCTACATTGGGCGGGCGTACAGTGACCGCCAACTCACTCTTTCGACCGAACATCTGCAGTTTGAACGTGGCTGAAATCAATCGTCGTTTGATGTGGATGTCCTTGTTACGACCTTGAGCCCAATTGAAGAGGTCATCTCCTTTTCGAATCGTGATCACACCGTAGCGCTCGTCCGGATCGCCTAACCACAGCTCCACCAGTTTGACATCACGAATGCCATCGATATCGCCAGGTGACAGCGCATCGAAGCCGAACTCACGAAGCGGCTCAAGGGAATACTTCACTCCAGTCGGAAAGCAATCCTCGCTGCCGAACAAGTGTTTGCCCAACAGCCGGCAATACAAAGCCTTCTCCTTAGGCGACTTCGCGTTGATTCGCAGTTCACCGAACGCGCGATTGTAAATCGCCAAATCGCTTTGGACTGGCCAGAATGACTTGATATCGAAGTTGCCAGCGTTTACTACTGGCTGGCGTCGAAACAAGCTGCCATGAAGGATCGAGATATCGACTTCGTCCTTCCTGTCGAAGATCTCAATCTTGGTCCCTTGGCCGCGAAAACGCTCGACGTACCACGAGTCGATGTCGCGTTCCAGTTGCTGAAGTGTTTCCTCTGCCGGCGTAACATACTTCGGTGGCCTCGTCTGATTCGCTTGATAGTAGTCAAACGACCGAGCTCGTTTCAGCTTGGCTCGCGCATGAGTTCGAACAAGCTGTTCACGGTCGGTTAACCAAGCGGCAGTAACGATGTCCGCTGCCGAATGTTCGCCACCTTGCTCAAGTCCCAGTGCGTGGCCAGGAACTCGATCGAGCAGCAATTCGACAGCAACAGCGTTGGCTAGTTCATCAATGAGGCAAATCGCGTCCAGTAAGTCCGCTGGTGTTTCGTGATCAGCGTGGGTTATCTCGCGTATGACCGCTTGGCAATCGATCGAATCGGGCGACACGATTGGCACAGACCGATTTGCAAAGAAATCGGAATAGGGTTGAAGCAGGGCGAACAATCGCTTCGGAGAAATGGACTCGAGCACGCCGGGGCGTGACAAGCGTGGCAAACGAACAGAGGTCATGATGCAAACCTTGAAAATCAATAATTCATAGCAATCCTTCATTGAACAAAACGTCAAGCGATCCAAACGACTGACGCACAAAAAGCGATTGGAGGTGGCCAGTCGTCGGTTTCCACCGAGCAGAATTCCAAGCGTGGGCATCCAATCCACCAGTCCATGACCAACTTCCTAAACGACTCCATCCCGCAGGGCAAACGCGAACTTTGGGCAATTGGGGGTGACTTGGCAATTTGGGTTTGT
>CAYMXM010000117.1:0-11201 GCA_964394065.1 uncultured Pirellula sp.
TCCCTCGCTTACGCCACGGGTTGTGATGGGGGACGCTTCGCGTCCACCCTCTTACTGCCGATCATCAGCCAGGACGGGAGAGCCTCTCGCTCCTTACGGGGGCTTGGGTGGCCCTGAGGTAGAGACCGGCTCACAGCGCTGACGGCGGCGTTGATTGGAAGCGTTGTTTAACGGAATGAATTCCGTTCTACATTGGGAGGCCAAAAATCTAAACCGCTCGCTTCGGTACGTAGAAATAGGCGATGATCAATCCGATCATCAAGAGAAACGCGGGGACGAGGAAGGGGGTTCCTTGATAGGATTCGGGACGCATCGAGCGGATAAAGATTTCGGAATAGGCAAAGGGACCGATGATTCCTGCAAGCCCGATAATCGAGCTGTTGGCTCCCGATAACCTCCCTTGCTCCGTAGGTCCCAACCGATTGGACATCACGCTGTTGATGGAGGCTTGGAAGAATCCCATCAGGGCAAAAATAAAGGTGCAATTGAAAAAGGAATGCGCATCGCGTGCAACAGCATATCCAATGAATCCGACGATCCCTCCGAGGAGAGCAATAAACACGAGAACTCGCTCACCGAACCACTTCGCGGCTGGTCGTATAAGTCCCCCCTGCACGATAAAGCTCAGCACGCCGACGGTCCCCAGGGTCAAGCCGATTTGCTTCGGGGTCCAAAGGAAATGAGCCATCGTGTAAAAGGCGAAGACGTTTTGAAAAGCGAGATGGGCTAACTGGTAGCAAAAGAGGACGATTCCAATCGGAAGGAGCCCTTTCTTCGAACGGAGGAGTTGAAGCGATCCGAGCGGATTCGCCTTCGACCATCGAAAGGGGCTTCGCTTTTCAAGGGGGAGGGACTCGGGGAGGACAAAGTAACCGTAAAGCCAGTTCGCAAGGGTCATGACCGCAGAGGCCCAGAAAGGGAGACGAATACTAATATCCGTAAGGAGTCCCCCAACGACCGGCCCTAGAATGAACCCCAATCCGAACGCGGCACCTAGCATGCCAAACGCCGCCGTTCGTTTCTCGGGAGGGGTGATGTCGGCGATGTAGGCCTGCGCCGTGGAAAAATTGGCGGCGGTCATTCCGTTGATAATACGACCGATAAGGAGCCAAGTCAGGTTGGGAGCTAGGGCGAGGAGGATGAAATCGAGCCCCAGCGTAAAGAGAGAAATCAACAGGACTGGGCGGCGACCGAACCGATCCGACAGCGCCCCCAGAAATGGGGAGAAGAAAAACTGCATCAGCGCCCAGAGCGTTCCGAACAGCCCGTAATAAAAGGAGGCTTCGGCCTCGCTTCCCCCGACCAGCTCGGTGAACAACGCTTGAATCACCGGGATGATTAACCCGAGTGAAAGAACGTTGAGCACGACGGAGATCATGATGAACGCGATGGCCGCTTTGCGCGGACCTTTCGCGACGGCATCCGACTCGTTTGCGTATGGATTCTGATTGGTGTCGGACATGCCCTAAACTGCGTTGGGATACTTGAGCGGCCAATGGTGCCAAAACGGCATAGGAGTAGTCTGGCAACTAAAGTCTCCGCGACAAGCCGAAAAATCCCGTTTACTCCCCTCTTCGCAAGCTTGCTTCGTTGATCCGCGAGAATCGGCGGATTGTAAAAATTCATCCGCAGATTACGCCGATTATCGCAGATTACAGATGAGAAGATTTCGTTCGATATGGAAGGGACGAGCCTGGGCTGTCAAAAAGTTGGTGTTGTGGCGATTTAGGTTTGCGTAAGTTCCGTTCTCTGATTCGCTTCGCGTCCGACCGGGGCTCGTCCCCGTCGGACACCGCTTTGGCGCCCTAGCACGCGTCCCCCCCCCAAGCGCGTTTTTCCCCTCCGCCGCGCAGCGGCGGAGGAAGGACATGGTCAACGTTTCTAACACTTCTACCCCTCACCCCCGGCCCCTCTCCCCGAAGCGGGGCGAGGGGAGCAGATAGCTGCAGCGCATCGCGATCTAGGGCGCCAAAGCGGCGTCCGACGGGGGCGAGCCCCGGTCCGACGGAAGAGCATGAAGAGCATCCAGAGGAATAAAAACGGGCACTCAAGAAACTACATCAACACCAACTTTTTGGCAGCTCAGCCTAAAGCCTAAGGCCCAAAGTCTAAAGCCTTATTTGGTGGTTATCAATTTGCCGTCGGGTAACTACAATTCTTCGTTCGAATGGATCTCGCCCGACCCGATTGTTCATCTCCCCCGTTCTTCCGAAGCTCGTATGACCACACCACAGCTCAACAAAGTTTCCTCCCGAATCACCCAGCCTAAAAGCCAAGGGGCGTCCCAAGCGATGCTCTACGGAACGGGGCTGACTCCCGAGGATATGAACAAGGGGCAGGTGGGGATCGGAAGTGTTTGGTACGAGGGGAATCCTTGCAATATGCACCTCCTTACCCTGGCTCAAAGCGTGAAGGATGCGGTTGTCGCCGAAGGGCTCGTCGGGATGCGATTCAATACCATCGGCGTCAGCGACGGGATCAGCATGGGAACCGACGGGATGTCCTACTCCCTCCAATCTCGCGATCTTATCGCCGATTCGATCGAGACGATCATGGGGGCTCAGTGGTACGACGGCATGATCACCCTCCCCGGATGCGACAAGAATATGCCGGGATGCCTTATGGCGATGGGACGCCTCAACCGCCCAGGGCTCATGATCTATGGTGGAACCATTCGCGCCGGCAAATGGAACGGAAACTCGCTCGACATCGTTTCGGCTTTCCAGTGCTATGGGCAATACATCGCGGGGCAAATCGACGAGGAAACCCGTGCGAACATCGTTCGCAATTCCTGCCCAGGGGCGGGGGCTTGCGGGGGGATGTATACCGCGAACACCATGGCCTCCGCCATTGAAGCCCTCGGTATGGCACTCCCATACTCCTCCTCGATCCCCGCAGAAGATCCCGCCAAAATCGACGAGTGCAAGCGTGCGGCCAAGGCGATTCGTTACTTGCTAGAAAAGGACTTGAAGCCTCGGGACATCATGACCCGCGCCGCTTTCGAGAACGCGATGGTGGTCGTCATGGCACTCGGTGGGAGCACCAATGCCGTTCTTCATTTGATCGCCATGGCCCGGAGCGTCGACGTGCCGTTGACCATCGACGACTTCCAAAAAGTGAGCGATCGAGTCCCACTCCTAGCCGACTTGAAACCTTCCGGAAAGTTTGTTCAAGAGGATCTCCATTCGGTCGGAGGAACCCCAGCTGTCATGAAGTACCTTCTCGCCGAAGGCTTCCTCGACGGGAGCTGTATGACGGTCACCGGCAAGACTCTCGCGGAGAATATCGAACCCCTCCCAGGACTCAAGGAAGGGCAAAAGATCGTGAGCAAAATCTCCGAACCGATCAAGGAAACTGGGCACATCCAGATTCTTCGTGGGAACCTAGCTCCGGATGGCTCCGTCGCGAAGATCACCGGGAAAGAAGGGCTTCGCTTCCAAGGCCCCGCTCGTTGCTACGACAGTGAAGAGCTGATGCTCAAGGCGCTCGAAGAGAAAAAGATCCAAAAGGGGGATGTCATCTTGATCCGATACGAAGGGCCCCAAGGTGGGCCTGGGATGCCAGAAATGCTCACCCCCACCTCGGCGATCATGGGAGCGGGACTCGGCTCCGATGTCGCCCTCCTCACCGACGGGCGATTTTCCGGTGGCTCCCACGGATTCATCGTCGGGCACGTCACCCCGGAAGCCCAGGTCGGCGGTCCCTTTGGACTGGTCCGGGACGGGGATATCATCACCATCGACGCGGCGCAAAACCTCCTCGAAGTCGACGTCTCCGAGGAAGAATTTTCCCGACGCCGAGCCGAATGGAAGGCGCCGCCTTTGAAGGCAACTCGTGGTACACTATACAAGTACATCAAAAACGTGAAGAGCGCCAGCGAAGGGTGCGTCACGGACGAGTAACCCGAAACCCTTGGAGTCCAGCCACAATTGTCCGCGGGGAACCCACCACAGCTAAGCTTTGCTTGCCCCAACTGCCAAAAGAAACTGCGAGCTCCCATCAAACTCGCTGGAAAGAGGCTCGCATGCCCCCAATGCAAGGTCATGCTCGAGGTTCCCGATAGTCCGATCAACGGGAGCCCGATCAACGACAGCGCGGTAGGAGCCAACGCGAAATCCGAAGAGGAAAAGACAAGAGAGGAAAAAGGTGCTGAGAAAGGGCGGGTAGGGGCGAGCCTCTTCGATGATGATCTTCCTGAACTGGCTCCACTCGTCCAGTCGGCGCTTCAGTATGAACAAGCTCTTTCCCCTCCTCCGTCTCCTTCCTCCCCGGCTCCAGCGGCGCGCACTCGGTTAGGTGGAGCCAAGAAAGAGCCCCCTAAGGATAAGGAGCTATCTGGACTGGAAGAATTCGAAAGCGAGTTCAAGCTTTCCCCGCCAGAGCCAGCTCCCCGAAAAAAGATGACGGCGGGAATCGAGAACGAAGATATCGCCAATGCGCTCGACAAGCTGGTCCTCCCAGGAAACGCGCTCGATGTCGCTGGATCTCCCACTCCGAAGGAAGCCGAGTTCGGGTTCCCTTGCAAAGTATGCGGGACTCGCATGCTAGCCGCCGTTTCGAAGGTAGGGACGAACACCCGGTGCCCCGATTGCTTTTCGGAGTTCTTAATCCCCCCACCACCGGTTAAGAAAAAGGAACCGAAGAGGGTTACCCGTCAGGAGTTGGCGGAGGTTACGTTCGCCCCCATCGATGGAAAGTCCTCGCGCGATTACCGAGGTGGAACCCAAGCGGACCAACTGCTAGAGAAAGCAGAAGCAGAGCTCGAGTCGGAAGAAAAAGAGCTGCAGGGACTGACCAGTTCGTTTGATTCGCAACGTTGGTTCGGGCTCCTCTTTTGGTTCCTCAAAGACCCGACGATGATCTTCATCACCATCCTGTTTAGTGCAATTTGCGCCATCTGGATCCCGATGGTGACTTATGCCCCCGAGGGTTTAAATGTTAACGAGAAGGTCGGGTCGATTGTCCAAGCGGCTCTATTTCTCATTCCTGCTTTTTTCATTTTCACCGCATTGCTCGCCCTCGGGATGTGCATCCTTTCCACCGTTGCCAATCAGTACAACCGAATTCAGGACTGGCCCTTTAGCAGAACGGGAGAGGTTGCTGGAGAGGTAATCATGGTACTCACTGCTGCTGCGATTGCAGGGGCTCCAGGGGGGATGATCGGAAGTGGCCTCGCGTCGGTAACCGGCTCGCCCGTCATAACCGCCTGCTTCAGTCTTATTTCGTTGTGGCTTCTCTTCCCCTTCGTCCTATTGAGCATGGCGGACAACAATGCGATCACCGAGCCCTTCTCGAAGAATGTCTTCGAGTCCATGAAAGAGCGGGTTGATGCCTGGGGGGCTATGTATCTGCAGACCATGCTTGCAATGGCGGCCCTCTTTGTGCTCATCGTGTGGAGTTTGCAAGAGGGACTCGTCGGAGAGTTTCTCTTCGGCCTCTGTATGCCTTTCCTCGTTCTGTTTCTGTTCAACCAGTACGGGCTTCTGGCAGGTCGGATTAGCGACGTCACGGGATTGGGCTTCAGCGGAGATTTCTCCAGTGAACACACGAATGACTGAGGTAAGGGGGTGGACGCGAAGCGTCCCCTCAATCACAACCCGTGGCGTAAGCGAGGGACAGCGTCGCGAGTGCACGTCGCCCTTGTCGGGAATACCTCAGGCGTCGGATGGCACGCCCCTTAGGCACGAAGGGCGTGTTGCGAGACATTGGATGGAGGTCTGGTTGCCAGCGCTGTCCCTCGCTTACGCCACGGGTTGTGATTTTCGGGCCTCGCTTACGCGTCGGCCAAACTACCGAAACGTTTTATAATCGCGCCGACGCGTTCGACGGGGACAAACCCCGATCGGACAAGATGCGAATCCATGTACAAAACTTGCGCAAACCGAACTCCCCACAGCACCAACTTTTTAACAGTCCAGCGTTGCCCTCTCACGAGTCTTTTTATTGATGAAACCCAAATCGCCGAAATCAAGGACGTTGGCTGATTTCATTCATCGGGGAGCTGACGCGCATGTCCCCGACCCGTTTCACGATGATCCCGATGCGATCGAGTCGATTCCCAAGTTCGAGGAGAACGCCGATCCATTTGACGCGGAGAAAGCTCGAGCAGAGCGCGCCGCCCAGATCGAGCAATCGAAGCAACTTGAGCAAGACTCGCGTGCGATCAACCTCCAAGCGAAAGGGGACGAGATCCTCGACGGCATTCTCGATCTCCCCGATTTTGAAAAGACGATTCGGCGTTGGCATCGTGGTGAATCGTTCAGCTGGGAAGGTGCTTGGCTCGGTGCCGTTGCCCCTCTAGTCGCCGCCACTTGGCGGAAATATCAGCGCCCGATGATGGTCGTGCTCTCGCAGCATCAAGACGTCGAAACCGTTGCTCGCGATTTAGACTTCTTCGTCGAACATGGTTGCGAAGTCTTTCCCCCCGCGGCCGATGAGATCGCGGAAGACGCTCTGCAGCAGATGGAGGTTATCCAACGTCTTCACGTATTGTCGCAACTTAGAACCTACAACGCGTCCCCCAAGCAAACTCCATCTCCGATCGTCGTCACCACTCTGCAAGCGTTGATGCACAACGTTCCGAGCCCATCCCAGCTCGAACATGATCGGCGAAGCCTCGTCGTCGGCCAAAAGGTCTCTCTCGCCAAACTTAAAACATGGTTAGCGGAGAATGGTTACCGCACGACGACCAGCGTTCAGATGCCTGGCGAATTTACCGCTCGAGGTGGGATACTCGATGTTTTTCCACCCGATTGCAACGAACCCAGGCGCATCGAGTGGTTCGATGAAGAAATCGAATCGATCCGATGCTTTGATTCAGTAACGCAGCGGTCGTTGAATCGGATCGACCGAGTTGATTTGATCGCTGCCGACGAAGCGATCAAGGATGAAGCTTCGTTTCTCGAGTTTCTCCCCAAAGATACGATGGTTCTTCTGCACGAGCCGATCGCAGCCCTCTACAACTCGGATGCCTTTCTCGCACGCGTTCCCTTTCCAGAACGGTTCCGAAATCCTCATGAGCTCTATCAAGCCTTAAACGGGTATGCGTTTGCTCAGTCGATGCAACTAGCGGAGGATGGCTATGCCGGAGAGCTGCTGCATGTCCCTCTGCGCGACGTTCAGCGAATCGGCGGGGAGATGGAGAACCTAGCGAAGCATATCGATCTGGAGCTGGGAAAGAGCCGGACTGCATTGATCGTTTGCATCAACGAAGGGGAACTCTCGCGGATGCACGATCTGATGCAGAATAGCGCGGCGTACAACAACGATCAAATTCTGCTTGAGATCGGGTTGTTGAGCGCAGGGTTTGAGCTTCCACCGAGCGGGCCCTTTGTTCTGACGGTCAATCAGTTGCTTCGCCGTTCGACTCTGCGTCGTTCCGCGAAACGGCATGCCTCCCGAGCGATCGATAGCTTCCTCGACCTCAAACCGGGGGACTTAGTCGTCCATCTCTCGCACGGGATCGGTGTCTATCTCGGGATGGAATTCGTTGAGAAGCAGGGGCAGAAGTTCGAGCATTTGACGATCGAGTTCGATGGAGGGACGAAGCTCTTCGTGCCAGCGAGCAAGATCGATTTGGTGCAGCGGTATGTCGGGGGGACCAAAACCCGTCCCAAGCTTGCCAAGATCGGTTCTCAATCGTGGGCAAGGCAAAAGCAAGCTGCCGAGGAAGCAGTCACCGATATGGCAGCCGAACTCCTGGAACTGCAGGCACAACGGCGAGGTCTTAGCGGGATCGCGTTCAAACCCGATTCGATTTGGCAAACGCAGTTCGATACTTCGTTCCCTTACGAAGAGACCCCTGATCAGCTGACCGCCATCGCTGCCACCAAATCCGATATGATGTCGACCCGTCCTATGGAACGACTGATTTGCGGTGACGTCGGGTTTGGTAAAACGGAAGTCGCGATGCGCGCCGCGTTCAAAGCAGTCGAAAGCGGGTATCAAGTGGCGGTCCTTGTTCCGACCACGGTCCTCGCCGAGCAGCATTACAAAACATTTAAAGCGAGGATGGCCGAGTTCCCCTTTGAAATCGCAAAGCTGAATCGATTCGCTAGCCAGTCCGCGCAGCGGGAAACGGTGAGGCGTCTGGCCAAGGGGCAGATCGATATCGTCGTCGGTACGCATCGAATCGCATCCAAAGATGTAAGCTACTACAACCTGGGATTGTTGATCATCGACGAGGAACAGAAGTTCGGTGTCTCCTTGAAAGAACGGATGAAGCGTTCCGCAGCCAATGTCGATGTATTGACCCTTTCTGCAACACCGATCCCTCGTACCTTGCATATGTCACTGGTCGGTGTGCGCGATATCTCCAATCTGGAAACGGCTCCTGAAGAACGGATGGCGGTCGAGACGCGAGTCACTCGGTTCGATGACCAACTCATTCGAAACGCCATCTTGCGAGAGCTCAATCGGGGTGGGCAGATCTACTTTGTTCATAATCGCATCGGTGACATGGATGAACTCCGGTCCCGACTCCAGAGGATTGTTCCCGAAGCGCGCATCCTCATCGGGCATGGCCAAATGGAGGAGGGGAGGCTCGAAGAGGTGATGATCGAGTTCATCGAGCATCGCGCCGACATTCTTCTCGCGACGACGATTATCGAGAGTGGATTGGATATCTCGAACGCGAATACGATTTTCATCGACGAAGCGGATCGCTACGGGCTATCGGAGTTGCATCAGCTTCGAGGACGGGTCGGACGGTATAAGAATCAAGCCTACTGCTACCTCTTGGTGAATAAGGGGAAGCATCTCAATCCCGATGCCGCTCGGCGGCTTCATGCGATCGAAGAGTTTTCGCAATTGGGGGCTGGTTTCGGGATCGCGATGCGAGACCTCGAAATCCGAGGGGCGGGGAATTTGCTTGGAACGCAACAGAGTGGACATATCGCCACCGTGGGATACGAGCTTTACTGTCAACTCCTGGAGAGCGCCGTTCGGCAATTGATGAAGCAGCCGCCGAAAATCCAAATCGATGTCGATCTCAACCTACCAGTCGAAGCGTTTCTTCCCACCGAATATGTTCCCGAGATGCGCCACAAGATCGACATCTACCGCAGGCTCAGTCGCATTCAGGATGTCCAATCGATCGACGAGATTCGGAAAGAGCTGGAAGATCGGTTTGGGAAAATCCCCGAACCCGTAAAACGACTTCTGACCGTTGCCGAGCTCCGCATGGATGCGACCCTTTGGTCGATCCGTTACGTCGGGATCGAGGAGGAGTATCTCGTCTTTCACTTTACCGACAAGGGACGTATCGAACAGCTCGCGCGGACCCATCATGGGAAACTCCGAGTCGTCGATGGCTCCAGTTGCTACTGGCCACTTCGTCCCCCCAAAGCCCCGATTCCGCAAGAACCTATCTGGCGGAGAACGGCCAACCGCTCGACGCAAGCTAAACCAGAACCTGTGGAACCGATCGAGTCGATCCTCAAGAAAACCGATTTGCTCGCATTGTTGCAATCCATCTTGCAGGTCTAGGTGGTTTTCGGCTACAAGGCTTAAGATGTGGCCTGGCTCAAGCACCGAAAGCGCCCAATCGTGGCCCGGGCGTCTCGCCCGGAGTTCTGCAATTCCGGGCGGGACGCCCGGGCCACGACGAAAGAGATTTCAATCCGTCAGGCCTCCTTTTAGAGGTCCTAGTATCATATAAATGCACCACGTCAGGATGATGTAGGCATGCCAACCGCTTCTATTCTCCCCCCTTCTCTGTTCGCGCGAAAGCAACGAGCCACAGCGTTGGGAGCTGCTTGGTCCCTGGGCATGGTTTGCTTAACCTGCACCGTAAAATTCCTGTTAGGTGAGCGGTGGATGAATTCATACCCTTTTCTTACGTGGCCCGGGCGTCTCGCCCGGAGTTGCAAAGGCTGTTCCGGGCGAGACGCCCGGGCCACAGCAATAGTTTTCTATCTGCCGTTCGTCTTAGGGCAAACACTCTTAGCTCAGCCGGCTGGGCTTCCTGCCGGTGGACGAGGACTGGAGCAGCCCGTCTACATCGCAGATCGTTCGATGGACGGGGCGAATGGGGCTGTCAGTTCTCTCGATTTTTCGAGATATCTCGACAACGCTATTGCGGTTGGAAACGACGCGATCGTGGTTGAGAACAATGCCCCTCGTCTCGATTTCAAGCAATTTAAAGCCGGAGATCTCGTGGCGGTTGTTGGGCAGGAGCCTCTCTTGCTAGGTGATATCATGCCCCCTCGCAAGTTGACTCCTCAAATTATCGAGCATCCTGAGTTTGAGTCCCAACTCCGTCGAGCGTTGGCGCAAGCCATTCTTCGCAAAGCGTTGGTCCAGCAGTTCATCAATCAGCAAGTGTCTGGAAAAAGTGTTAAAGAACGCCAAAACGCCAAACAAATGATCCAGAAAAAGGTTGTCGAAGCTTTTTACACCGAAGCGATGCCTGGAATGATGAAAGACTTCAAGTGCGAGACCGAGGAGGATTTCTATCAGCAGTTGGAAAAGCAGGGAACGACAGTACAAGGGTTGCAACGGGAATGGGCTGATAATGTCCTCGCTCAGGAATGTCTTCGTTCCGCGGTGAATGTAAAACCCACCGTCCAACTAAGCGAACTGCAAGACCACTACGAGGACAATCTCGAACGCTTTCGTCAACCGGCAAAGGTTCGTTTCGAAATACTGACGGCTGAGTTCTCGAAGCATCCGAATCGACAAGCAGCCTACGATGCGATATCCGATATGGGGAACCAAGTCTTCTATGGAAAGCCGTTCGAGACGGTTGCTAAGGAATCCTCGAACGGATGGACTGCTTCCAACGGCGGAAAAGTGGATTGGACCTCCCAAGGGGCACTCAAAAGCAAACCGATCGATGAAGCGATCTTCTCGTTGGAGATGACTCCAGTGAATCAGCTCAGCAAAGTCATCGAGGATGCTACGGGCTACCACATCGTTCGTGTCCTCGAACGCCAGCACGAGCGGATCGTTCCCTTTGCCGAGATGCAGAACGAGATACGAGGAGAACTGGAAAAGGAAAAGAAATCGAAAGCTGAAAAAGAGTTCCTTGAGAAAATTAAGCGAGAAACCGTGATTTGGAGCCGCTGGCCCGAAGACTTCCCCAATGCCATGCCACTCAATCAATTCTATGAATAGGCGATCGGCAGAAGAGTTTTTGCCATTTCCTTACGTGGCCCGGGCGTCTCGCCCGGAACAGTCTTTGCGACTCCGGGCGAGACGCC
>CAYMXM010000118.1:0-11194 GCA_964394065.1 uncultured Pirellula sp.
TGTCGATGGACGATACGGCTGGGAAGGAGCAGGTTCGGATCAATGCTCAGTACGACATGAACAGCAACGTCAATCACGACCAAACGCTCGATGTTGGAAACAATCAGACCGAGAACGTAGGAGTCGATCGCACTCGAACGGTAGGAAGCAATGAAAGCGTCACGGTAGGGGCGAATCGCACGGTGAGGGTGGGGAGCAATCACGACGAGACCGTCTCTGCGAATCAGACGCGAAGCATCGGAATCAATCAATCGACGAGCGTCGGCGCGAATCAGTCCAATTCGGTTGGGTTGATGAAAGACGAGGTGGTTGGTGTCTCCTCTTCAGAATCGGTTGGGGCAGCGAAGTCCATCAACGTCGGTGCTACAATGTCCGTGTCCGTTGGAGGGAACCACAGTACGACGACGGGAGCGAACCTCAGTACGACAGTAGGAGGTTCCCGTTCGGAAACCGTTGCCAAATCGAGTTCCGAGTCCGTCAGCAAAAAGAAAACGGTAACGGTAGGGGAAGAGATTTCCTTCGTGTGCGGAAAGAGCAAACTGGTCCTTAAGAAAGACGGTTCCATCCTTATTGAAGGGAAAGATATCGTTATCAAAGCCTCAGGGAAAATCAACGCAAAAGCATCCAAAGACATCGTCCTCAAGGGATCGAAAATACTTCAAAACTAAGGAACTGTCCCGAATGACGTCCCTGTTTTTAGTTTCGGCACGCGCCGCGTTACATATCTCCGCTCCCCTCGCCCAGGGGCTGGAGGGAGCTCCGCGTCATGTGTCTCCGCTCCCCTCGCCCCGCTTCGGGGAGAGGGGCTGGGGGTGAGGGGTAGAAGTGCTAGAAACAAGAGCCAAGTTGACAGCTCCCAGTTTTCCCAATCATCCTTTTTTTACTTGTGAATCGTGCGATGAATCAGCTACTCTCCTCAATCGGGTTGTCTTCAACGGAGCCCCTCGCATTCCCCACCGCAACCCAATTACCCGGTGTTATCGTCGGGATGCTCCTCGACGTGACCGCCAGCGGCGAACCGATCGTTCGCTTGCCTGACGACAACAGCCAAGGGGATCACGTCGCCCGTAGCGTTGTCCCGATCGATCGCGGTAGCGTCGGGAGTGAAGCCGTACTGGTGTTCGAGAACGGAAACCCCGAACGACCCATTATCCTCGGACTGTTGAGGTCGAATCAGCCGACGACCGCACCACAAAAACTCCCTTTGAATGTAACGGTCGACAACGAGCGTGTGGAGATCAGCGCCGAACAAGAGATCGTCCTCAAGTGCGGCAAAGCGAGTATTACCCTCACTCGAGCCGGCAAGGTGCTGATTCGTGGTGCCTACCTGCTTAGCCGAAGCTCAGGAGTGAATCGAATCAAGGGTGGTTCGGTTCAGATTAATTAAGTTGGCTTTGGCATCCGCAATGAAAGTAATGTTATGTGGAGTGTCGAGAACCTCACGCCTTATGCCGTTGATCGAGCATGGGGGCGGGATAAGGACGGAGTCCACGAGTGGATCGTCGCTGTCAAGGGGACGTTCGATATCAAACCCGATGGCCGGATCGTGTTAGCCGATGAGCAGGCCCCTACCCTGATGGTTCCGGAATACAGCGGTGAGCCGGGAACATCCAGCCTTCGATATGAAGCCGACGTCGTGGGTTCAAAACCCACGACCGACATTCTTCTCAACGGCACCGCGTATGCGCCGATGGGGAAACCGAGCACTGAGTTCATCGTGTCGATGCGAGTCGGTGAGACTTATAAGCAGATCAAAGTGCTCGGCAATCGCAGGTGGGAATCGGGGATCATGGGCGCGCAGCGTTCTGAGCTGGAGCCGGTTGCCAAAGTCCCTATTGCCTACGAGCGGGCTTATGGAGGCTTCGATCAATCGGATCCCGATCCCCGTAAGCAAAAGTGGGAACCTCGCAACCCGGTAGGTTGCGGTCTTGTGTTCAAGGTGGACAATCCGCTACCGAATTTCGAGCCGGTAAGTGGAAGCAAAGCTAGTCCTGTGGGTTTCGGGCCGATTGACAGTTTCTGGACGCCGCGCCGGGAATTGCAGGGGACCTATGACGATGCCTGGCAGAAGAGTCGATCTCCCTTGTTGCCGAATGATTGGGATCCACGATCTCTCCTCTGTTCTCCCGAAGATCAGCGGCCTGGAAAGCACCTGCGCGGGGGGGAATTAGTTGAGTTGGAGAATCTGACACCGAACGGGAAGCTGACCTTCACCCTACCGAAGGTCTATCTCCGATACCGGACGTTGCTCGACGGCCAGACGATAGAACATCAAGGTTTTCTATCGAGCGTAATCATCGAGCCCGATCACCCTCGCGTGTTGATGGTATGGCAAAGTACGTTGTCTGTCAGGAATAACTGCGACTATCTGGATGAGACACTTGTGAGCGAGAAAGTGCGTCTCTAATGGCAAACGCATCCAATATTAATATTATCGGAGTGGGTGCGCGGACCCCTCTCGGATTGCAGGCTCCAGCTGCCGCCGCATCGGTGCGTGCTGCGATCAGTGCTCTCGGCGACCATCCATTCATGGTCGATCAGGTGGGTGATCCAATGCCAGCAGCTATGGACCCAGAGTTGGATCCCCGTCTTATTGGCCCGTCACGGTTTCTCAAATTGGCGACTCCAGCTCAGGCGGAAGCCTGCGCTCCACTGGCGAAGCTGGGATCGGTGGGGATGAGGCTCCCTGTCTACCTGGGACTACCCGAGATTCGACCTGGGTTTACGGAAAAGGATCTCGAGACGATTCGAGCAGGAGTGGCCGCATTCGACGGGTTACCGGTCCGACTCGGTCAAGTGACCCCATTCCCAGTGGGGCACGCTGCTGGAGCGGTGGCTCTTCAGGCAGCGATCGCGCCAATGCGCCAAGGGGCCTTAGACCTATGCCTAGTGGGGGGCGTCGAAAGTTATTTTCATCCCGATACAATGGAATGGCTTGATGCCAACAGGCAACTCGCCGGAACGGTCTCGCGATCTGGTTTTGTGCCGGGCGAAGGGGCTGCGTTTATCCTGCTGGCGAGCGATGCTTTTTGCAAGAGATTCCAACAATCTTGCTTGGCGACAGTCGACACCGTCTGCCTTGCCTCCGAAACGAAGCTAATCAAGACCGACGAGGTATGTGTTGGAGAAGGACTGACGAAGGCAGTGGAAGGCGCAGTTGCTAACCTGCTTGGCGGGACGCGAATCAACAAAGTTATCTGCGATATCAACGGTGAGCGTTACCGGGGCGAAGAATGGGGATTCGTTTGTTTGCGGTTATCGCAACACTTCGACGATCCAACGGCTTACCAGTCGCCAGCCGACTGTTGGGGAGATATGGGGGCTGCATCAATCCCTTTGTTTGCGATGCTTGCTAGCGAGGGCATCGCACGCGGTTATGCCCAGGGACCGAGAATCTTGCTATGGGCAGGTTCCGAAAAGGGACAACGCGGTGCTGTGGTGCTCAAAGCTTTTGACAAGGTTTGATACGAGGACAAAGAACTATGGCTAGAACAGTTGGCATCCACCCGCCGAAAACGCCATGCACTACAGAATCTCAGGGGTTTGCCAAGTGCACTCTTCCAAACATTTGCAAGATGCCAGGCCCACCAGCCCCTTTTGTTCCCACACCACTTCCCAATATTGGTAAGTCAAATCTCTCCCCCAAGGGTTACACCAAAACGGTGAAGATAGAAAGCAATAAGGTTGCGATACGAGGGGCTACGTTCAATAGCATTGGTGATATAGCCAGCAAAGGAACTGGAGGGGGCTTAATTTCAGCCAACACGCATGGGCCAACAAAGTTTATTACGCCGGGATCGTTCACCGTGAAAATGGAGGGCAAGGCAGTCCATTTGCTCGGCGAGCCAATGCTTAACAACTGCGGTCCCAGTGGCAGTCCTCCGAACACCGGCGCAACGATGATGGGGTTCACCACCTCCAAGTCGAATAAAGAAGACCCTCTTAAAATTTTGACCGACATAGCCAAGGAATGCAGCGAAGAAGGGAATAAGAAAGCAGCAGCGGAGATCAAACAGAAAAAGAAGAGAACGACCTGCCAGAAGTTAGGGCAAGATAAGCACAAATGTTGCGATGACAAGATCAAAGAGCATCAAAATAGAAACCCTCCGGAGGGCAAGCCGCCACTTGAAGGTGAAAAGGCATACAAGCGACCTAAATTTAAGAATGGAAAAGCAGTTCAACCCGTCGACAAGAATCCTCAGAACACCAGTCGCGGGGATGCAATTCAATCTGCCATTGCGGACGCCACGACCTCCAATCCTGGTCTAAAGGGTAAAGCGATGCGCAAAGCAATTGGAAAAGCGATTGGTAAAAAACTCTCTGGCCTTGTGTTCCCAGATGCGGCGATCATCGGTCCTCCGAAAAGAATGGTAGATTTCAAGTTCGCTTGTCCGGCCTCCCATCGAAGCAAGAAGAAGTCAGCAGTCAAGAATTACAAACCACCAAAGCAGAGTGCATCGCAAGAAATGGCACATACAGCTCTCGGAGACGCGGAAACCATTACTATCCAATTCTAGAAGAAAGAGAACTATGGCGGACTGGTACGAGAAACTCGCTACATTCACCGAACTGGACGATACGATCGTGGTCGGTAGACCTGCGCTCGTCGCGTATTTCTACTCGCACGGGGGACTCGAGAATCACGCGCAAGCCGTGTTTGACTCTTGGCGAAAGCTGATGACTCCGGTGTCCAAACTCTATTACAGCCATGACAAGACAAAGCGGATACTCGCTCTTACCAGCAAGGAGATCGAAAAGATGCGGAGTGCCTTGGCGAAAGAGAGCATAGCAAAAGGCGACGAGTATAAATTTTACTACGCCAAGAGCGGTCCTGCGGAAGGAGCTATCGATGAATGCCACGGTAACTCGTTTGAGATCTACACAACGGCGGGTGATAATGGCTATGTGTACGTCGCCTTCCCTCTTGATTATGTGAGCAGGCAGGGGACAAATGCCGTTTTGGACTGGTTTAAGAAATGGTGCGAGGTTTATGAGTTTACCCACGCGGGGGTCGGCTTTGGCTACGAAGTCGCTTGGTTCGGTGAGCAACGACGTCAGGTGTATCCTCTGATGTTGCAAACAGCGCTGCGATACCACGGCGTCCGTATGTTTGAACGGCTCACCGCCCAACAACGAGTACGCAGCAAGGAAACGCTCGACACCGTAGCTTGGCTGACTTTTCTCGACAAAAAGACAATTGAAGACCTAGAGCCGGGAGCAATTGACCGCATCGATTCCGGAGTCACCCGTCACCCCTGCGGTGATGGTATCGTGCTGCAGGCTGGTCCTGAGCCAGACCCCTGCGATGTGAATCGGCCTTCACGCGCTTACGAACTGCTCAGTTCCGTCAATGCTGCCATTGTCCCGGTACGTACGATTTCATGGTGGAAGAACTGGTTCGCCTGCGATGATCCCGATAAGGAGAACGGTTGGTTCTCAAGGATGGACAAATGAACATTCTAGGGTGGCCATTCGTGATCACGGTTGACGGAAACGTCGCTGCAAGGAAAGAAGGAAGGCTGATCATCGATTTTGCTACGTTGCCGACGGAAGAAGTCGTCGATCAGGTTGCGTTCGCCGTGGAGTCTTTTGTGGCGTTAGCGGAAGCTGGCGGCCTTGGCGGGGATAGATTGGAACCTCATAAATCCACAGTCATCCTTTCCACGGATTCGGCAACCACTGACGGGACAGCATTGGTCTGGGAATTGACTCTTATCGCCATCGATCCACGCGGTCTTGCAGTTCTATTTAATATGCTTTCATTTCTTGGTAAGGGCATCCGGGCTGTCACTGTGCAATCGGTTGGCTCAGGCCCCGACGTTCCATTTTCGACCGGGGATTTTCCACCAATTTGGCCGGACGTTCCTTTCGAAATGGACGACGACAGAACTGGTCCGAACGTAGAAGTGCAGATCGAATTTGTCCGAGAGGTGCCCCCCGAACTACGTGAAACGGTCATTGATGCTGTCGAGGCGTGGCAGAATTGCGGGATGGTTCACGGGTATCGCGACTGGACCGAGCCTGAAGATAGGTCGTTTCTCATTCCGCTGAGTGACCCAACTTTTGAGTTCATTGATGAGGATTTAATAGGACAATTCCAAGACGATGGCCTCGTAGAGGGGTGCTACGATATCTTCTTCAACATACTCATGAAACTACACGCAACGACTCAGATCCGATCGGTTGATGTCGTGTAAGGTAAGGGGCAGGTGAAATCTTACCATCACAATCCGACTCCCAGAACACCAAACCAGGGCTACGGTCACAAGCAACGCAGTCCCTCGTTAGCTCGTCGGGTTGTGAAGGAGACAGGGGGGGGGATTAATTCTGCCGCCCCTCTAAGAACTCGATAATGATTGATCAACGCAACCTCTACGACGAACTCCCTTATCGATCCTGCCCTATCGACTGGACTGCTCCTGAAAGGCTTGCACTGGCTTCGCTACTTCACGGTGGCCCGCGCGCGACTCTTGATTGTTATCGCGTTCTCGAACTCGGTTGTGGCAACGGTGCTAATCTCCTTCCGCTCGCCTACTATCGCAGGCAAGCCTCCTTTGTGGGTGTCGATGGTGCGCGCAGCCAGATCGAATTGGCAAACAGAGGGAAGTCAGCCCTTGATCTTTCGAACATCGAGTTTATTCACGCCGATTTTCGCGAGGCGGTTTCCTCCCTCTCGGGACAATTCGATTTCATCATTGCACACGGTGTCTTTTCCTGGATACCGGACGATGCACGCGATAGCCTTTTGAGCTTGTTCTCGCAGTTTCTAAAACCGGGAGGATTGTTGTACGTCAACTACAATACTCGGCCTGGCTGGAATGTACGTGGGTTGGTGCGCGAGTTTTTACTGGCCCAGACGGCCGGCGAATCGAACCTCGCCATGCGTGCACAGCTTGCTCTGGAGGTGTCAGGCAAAGTTGTCTCGGCCTTGAACGGAGTGGAGCATTCCTATTCGCAATTGCTGGCCAACGAGTTTCGATTCGTTCAGGAAGGGCATGTGAGTTGGATCGCGCATGAGTTTCTTTCGGCGGACAATCGTCCATACTGGCGGAGCGAGTTTTTGGCGCTCGCACGACAATACGCCTTGGAATACGTAGCGGATGCCGACTTCAATTATCCTACTGGACGAATCCCAGAGGATCTTATTCCTTGTCTTGATGTGGAACAGATCACTGGGCGCTCGATGGAGGATACCGTGGACTTGCTTTGTTACCGTCAACTCCACTCACCCATTCTCACGCTGGCCCCGTTCGAGCGAAACATGCCAAGCCCCGATGAATTTGGCAACCTCTTCATGGCGTCATGTCTGGAGCTCTGTCCACTAGGAGAGGAAGGTGGCAATCCCATGTTTAAGCATCCTTCTGGCTACGAAGTGGAAGCAAAAGAAGACTTCATCTATACTGCGTTCACGCGATTGCAGTCACTCTGGCCGCGAGGGTTACGAGTGAAAGAGATCTTTCCAGCCTTGGAGCTGGTGCAGGAAGATCTTATGCTTTTGCACCGCAACGGACTTGTCGAACTGCGCTGCGTAGAACCTGGAGACTTCGGAGTCGACGGCACTGTCTTGAACAAATTCGAATCAGATTGGTACGGTTATTACACCACACCCTGCCACACCACGGTCATGGGGAACCATGTTGAATCGGAGAGGTAAATACCTGTGACGGTTATCGAATGGATTGTGCAACAACATGTGGAAGAAGCCTCCTTTGTGTGGACTCAGCGCGATGCTGCCGTTTGTGGTCCACTGCACGAACTCTACGAACTGGCTAACTTGGACAATCGCGTCGAGTCCCACTTGGAGGGACTGCGGATCAGCGGCGAGCCGGGGTGGTTGCTTTGCCAAAAGGAGTTGGAAGAAATCGGCGAGGTAGGGGAGGTATTCACCGCCGGTGTGTTGGCGATTGAGAGTGGTCGGAAGGAGCGGATCGACAAGGTGCTGGAGATCGCGGCATCGGCACCGGAATTGGAACGGGGGATGATCTCGGCGCTGGGGTGGGTTTCCAGCGACAATGCCTCGAAGGGGCTGGCAGGGCTGAGTGCTTCCGTTGAGCCCGCCGTTCGGCGGATCGGCTTGGCTGCCGTTGCCGTTCGGCGGCGGAACCCAGGTGCGCTACTGCTGCAACTGATACAGGACGACGAACCTCGCATCCGAACTCGGGCGCTCAAGGCCGCGGGGGAGTTGGGGCGAACCGATTTAATACCCGATGTGATCCAGGCGCTCCACGATCCCGACGACGATGCTCGCTTCTACGCTGCTTGGTCGGCGGCCCGGTTAGGCCAACGGAACGATGCTGTTCGACAGGTCCTCATCGAATTGGCGCAGCAGCCTGGACCACGACAAATTTCCGCGCTGGCGATGGCACTCCGCATCCTTGACGTGCCAGCGGCCAAGGCTTGGCTTCACCGGATGGCACAAGATCCAAAGAGACTCCGAGCAGCGACGATCGGCATTGGTTTCCTCGGTGATCCCAAGTTGGTCGGTGTCCTGATCGAGTTGATGCAGTCAGCGGAATTGGCTCGCGTGGCTGGCGATAGCTTTTCCATGATCACAGGGATCGATCTGACTTACGATAACATGGAGCAAGACGCGCCAGAAGGGTTCGAGAGTGGCCCGACCGAGGAGGCCGAGGACGAGAATGTAGCGCTCGATGAAGACGAAAATCTCCCCTGGCCCAATCCAGGTCTAATCGCTCAGTGGTGGACAACCAATACGTCTCGATTCTCATCCGGTCGTCGTTACTTATGTGGTCGCGAGATCACGACCGAATCGACTTACCAGACACTCCTTGATGGCAAGCAGCGTCAACGCGCAGCCGCCGCCATCGAATTCGCGCTACTGCGACCTGAAAACCCACTATTCGAAGTCCGCGCCAACGGCTCCCAACAGCAGCGGCTGTTGGGGCATCGGAAGTAAGGAGCAGGACGCAAAGCGCCCCTCCATCACAACCCGTGGCGTAAGCGAGGGACAGCGTCGCGAGTGCATGTAGACCTTGTCGGGAATATCTCAGGCGTCGGGTGGCACGTCCCTGAAGGGCGTGCTGAAAGTTGGAAAAGGGGTCAGGTCTCTTTGAATTGAAAACCCTGTGTTTTTGTGGTCTTTGGGCTCTGTTCGACGATAGCTGAAATCCCAAGAGAGGGTTGCCGGGATGCCTTAGCAAAAGCTTCCTACCGAGTTTGAATCAGCGAGAGACTTGACGCGTTGTCGTGGAGGATCCCGTTTTCACCGAATAGGTTCGGTGGGGAGCCTTGTGTATAGCAATCTCTTGTCCCCGCGCCCCCGCGTCTCCGCGTTTCCTTTCCAGCCCGGTTAGCCCCACTCCCCACTTTTGGCATTCCTGGAACCAAGAGGGAAGCTACTTTCTTTTTTCCGTGTCTTCCGTGTCTTCCGTGGTTCGCTACCGCTAAAATGATCTGCGTTGCACGCCCGAAAATCTAGTAGACTGATGTTGCTTCGTTTAAAGCCCCTTAGGAGTTTCACCATGCCTGCACTCAATGGTGGTCGGGAGTCAAGCATGTCGCTCCCGCCGCTAACATTTGAAGCAATCGCCGATCCTAACAAGGAGAACGACACATGCCCCTTGCGAGTCTCATACTTCTCCTGTTCGCCGTTATCTACTTCGTGATGGCGACTCGAAACTGGTCCAACCCGATCGCGCGAAGGAACTACCTCGTCATCTCAGCAAGCTTCCTCTTCGTGGTAGCTGTCCTCGCAATTCGTAGCTTGTGGTAGGGAACTATCCTGTGTGTTCCGTGGTCTCTCCCCGCCCCAAACTCAACTCCCCAAGCAAAGGCTCCAGCGATTCCTTTTTCCCGAAAAAGACTAGATCCTGCGAAGCGACAGGGACCACGATCGCTGCTGCGATTCCTTGCAAAAGAATCGAAGCCAAATGATCCGATCCATGGCGCAGTTGATGCAGCAGCACGCTCGGGCGCATGTACCATCCCCAAGCGATTTTGAGTCCTTCGCAAAGATCCTTTTGCTCTAAAGGACTGATGAGGAATACCCCCGCATCCCGCCCCATCACTTTCACAATCTCACCGATACTCGCATCCGAAGGGATATACGGGCCAATCGCAAGGGAGTCCGTCCCGTGAAACATCTCGGGTGCATGCTGGATTAAATTGGCTCCATCCGATTCCCAAACATCCGCGAGGTCTGCGTCCCCGAAACGACGCTGGTTCCACAGGAAGTAACCTCGATACTGATTGCGAAGCACTCCACGTTGCAATCCATTCGAGACCTCGAGCAAACGCTCAACTCCCCCATGCACCTTCCCCTCGACAATTCCCGACGGGAGTGCGTGGATCGAGATCTCCAGAGGGGGAGGAGGTGGAGTGTCTTCTTCCGGCTGGGCTTCCGGTGGAGAGGGCGCCTCCATTGGCATTCCTTCGAACCCCGGAGTTCGTAGGGTTACACGGAGGTCCGTGCCTCCAGCTCGGATCACGTCCCGGTGTTGGAGTGTCCCACGAGGAGTGATCTTGCCGTTTAGTTGCAGAGGAACACCCGGTATGGCCTCGATAATCCAAGTTCCGTTCTCCCTGCAAATCCCGAAGTGTATTTCGGCGATGTTGCGATCCCCCTCGATAACAACATCAGCCCTTCTGGTAGACCCAAAGGTAGCTGTTTCATGTGGGCGAACCGACAAGCTGCGGGGCAAACCGTCGCGGGTTTCATACTCAAGAGTTAAGATCATTTTGGGCGAATAACCGTCAAAATCATATCGGGCAAATTGCTTGACGTTTCAAGCAGAAGGAACGAAGCTAGACTAGCATCGAATACGTTCGTTTACAAGTGTATCTCCCCACGCCCCCCATCACAACCCGACGCGTTAGCGAGGGATAGCGGTGCCAGTAAACGTAACCCTTGTCGGGAGTACTTCCGGGCGTCGGGTGGCACGTCCCTGAGGCACGAAGGGCGTGCCGTGAAACCTTGCATTGGATGCGAGGTTGCCAGCGCTGTCCCTCGCTAACGCGTCGGGTTGTGATTTCGAGACGCCCAGGGCCGCGAAATCACTTTCCATATATTTCACAACTTACTAGCAACTTAATCCGCTTTGGACGATAACTTAACAGCCCATAGAGCCCGAGCCAGCCCCGACATTAGAAACGCTAAACTCACACATGCTACGCCTTCTTGAAATCCTATCGTCCGATCTTTTCGGCCAGGAAGCGGTCATCACTCAGTTCGACG
>CAYMXM010000119.1:0-6999 GCA_964394065.1 uncultured Pirellula sp.
TACGCGTCGGCCAAACTACCCAAACACTTTATATTCGCGCTGATGCGTCAGGCCACCCTAGGGCTCTGATCGCACACCCAGCAACTACACTTCTTGCTTCACCGGGTTGCTAAGGACTCCGAGCGACTCGATCTCGATTTCGACGACATCTCCGTCTTGGAGAAACCGAGGGGGGGTGCGGGCCATTCCTACCCCAGGAGGAGTTCCTGTGTAGATAACATCCCCAGCGTCGAGGGTCATGACGTGCGAGATGTAGGAGATGATGTGCGCCGGAGTAAAAATCAATTCGCGCGTCGTGGAGTCTTGAAGCGTCTCGCCATTGATGCGGCATTGGACTCGTAGATTCGATGTGCTCGGAACCTCGTCGACCGTGACGATCGAGGGGCCTAGAGGGGCGAAGGTGTCAAAGGACTTGCCGAGGAACCATTGTTTCGCAGGCTTTCCCGTCTGCCAGTCCCGTGCGGAGACGTCATGCCCTACCGAATATCCGAAGACTCCCGCCATTGCTTCCGCCTCGTCGACCGATTTCAGCTTCTGGCCGATTACGACGACCAACTCGGCTTCGTAGTCGACTTTCTGGCTCAGTTTCGGTAGAACGATCGGATCGTACGGTCCGATCATCGCCGTCGGCATCTTGCAAAAAACGATCGGTTCGTTGGGGATCGGGGCCTTCGTCTCGATCGCATGGTCCCGGTAGTTGAGTCCGATGCAAAGGATCTTGCGAGGAACATCCAGCGGGCAAAGAAGCCGGAGAGGTTGATCGCTCACCCCGAGCTTCTTAGAAAGGCTTTGAATCCTCGGGAGCAAGATTTTCCATTTCTCGAGCACTTCGGTGGTCGAGGTAGGGAGCGTAGGATCAGCGAGGGTGAGATCTTGGATGCCGAACTGAACCTGCAATCCCCACCCGACCGAGCTGTCAGGTCGTGCAAAACGAACTAGTCGCATAGAAACCCATCCATCCTTCTTTACTATTTCGGAGCGACCATAGCGATCATTCTCTTGCCTTGTTGCAACGGTGGCTGCTCGATCTTCGAATACTCCGACAGTTCCTGAAGGACGCTTTCCATGACGCGACGCCCTTCATCGACGTGGGCCATTTCCCGTCCTCGGAAGATCACAGAAACCTGCACTTTATCCTTGTGCTTCAAAAACCCAATCGCTTGACGAATCTTCGTCTCGACGTCGTGGTCCCCAGTCTTGGGACGGAGTCGAATCTCTTTGGTCTTTGTTTGATGCGTCTTCTGCCCCGACTTTTTACTCTTTTCGTACTTGTACTTGCCGAAGTCCATAATTCGGCAAACGGGGGGCTTTTCGTTGGGAGCAACCTCCACTAAATCCAAACCTGCTTCGCGAGCCCGGCTCAGTGCCTCTTCGGTTGGGATCACACCATACTGCGTTCCGTCTGGTCCGATGACGCGCACTGGAGAATATCGGATCTGATTGTTTACTCGCGTCTGAATACGTTCTCGTTCGATTGCAAAAACCCTCACAACAGGAAATCAAATAGCATAGACCCCTCCGAAACCCTCGGATCGGTCCCCCTAAAGTGCCCGTTACGGACTCTCTTACCATACCGGTGCAATTTACCTAAAGTATCTCCAAAGATCGTGGTGCCGGTCAACAGAACTTTAAAGAAAATGCAATTTCTAACGATAATCTTTTCCGCCGGGGTTCTTTTGCCGAGTTGCCCTTGCAAGCCCCGAAATGCCCGCTAAAAATACTCCTCCTCGCTCCCACCCGAGCGAGAAAACTGCCCTCGTAGCTCAGTTGGTAGAGCAGATGACTCTTAATCATCGGGTCCAAGGTTCGAGTCCTTGCGGGGGTACTAAAAAAGGGTGGCAGGATTCTTTTTTCAAGAGAATCCTGCCACCCTTTTTTGTTGCGCTTTTGAACTTAGGTTGTTTCGGGGGGCGAAGCGATCTTCTTCCTCAAGTCTCAAGCCTCACCCCTCAAGCCTGATTCGTAAGATTCGTTTGATTCGTGGTTTCTCTCCAAAGCTTGACCAGTGGGTTCGCGCCCTTCCGCTACTATGCCTCCTTCTCCTGAGGTACAATCATCCTTTTCCTGCAGCCCACGAGGTTGTCACCCTTTATTCTCCCCTAAACAGCACGTTGAAAAATGACAGAGGCAAAACCTTCTTGGTGCGCGAGCGAACAACAAATTGCTGACGCAAAGAAATTGCTCGACCAACATGCCTACGAAACCGTCCAATGGCATTTCCATGAGTCGACCGGCTCCCCCTTTTGGTTGGAAAAGAAGTCGGAGCTGAAATTCGATCCCCTCCAAGAAGTCAAAGGGTTTGACGACCTGAAGAAGTTCCCGGAATTCGAAGATGAGTGGCTGCGGGGGGGACCGGTCAATCGTTGGATCCCCAAGGGGCTCGCCGGGCAACCAACGTATGTTTTCGAAACAGGGGGAACCACCGGTATTCCCAAAAGCCGAGTCGTGATCGATGACTTCCGAATCGACTATGAGAACTTCAGCGATACCCTTCCTGACGAATACTTTCCTCGCGGATCGAACTGGCTGATGCTCGGCCCGTCCGGTCCGCGACGGCTTCGTCTGGCCGTGGAGCATTTGTGTCAGTTTCGGGGGGGAATCTGTTTCTGCATCGACCTTGATCCACGTTGGGTCGTGAAGTTGATCAAGAAAGGATGGATGGATCACCTCGAAGAGTACAAAAAGCATTGCATCGATCAAGCGATCACGGTCTTGACCGCGGGACACGATATCAAGTGCATGTTCACAACCCCCAAACTCCTAGAAGCTCTCGCTTCAGGGTTGGCCGATCGGGGGACGTCGATCCAAGAGATCGGGATCACCGGTATCTTCTCGGGAGGAACTGAATTCACTCCCCAGTGGACCCGATTCTGTGTCGAAGAACTTCTCGGTGGGACCACCGAAGAGAGTGGCGTTTACATGACCCCCACCTATGGAAACACGTTGATGGGGCTCGCCTGCTCGCGACCGGTCGTCGCTGAAGAGGATTACACGATCGCCTACTACGCGCCGCAACCTCGCGCGGTCGTTGAAGTCGTCGACTTTGACGACAACACGACGGTAGTCGGCTACGGGCAAACAGGTCGGGTCAAACTCTACACGATGACCAAAGAGTTCTTCGTCCCTGGGTTCATGGAACGGGATGAAGGTGAGCGAGAACGACCCTACAGCAAGTACCCTTGGGACGGGGTAAGTGGAGTGAAACCCTATCGAGGCTTCGCTTCGTCGACAACCGTCGGAGTCTACTAAGGTGCCGTCCATGTAGAACGGAATTCATTCCGTTAAACAACGCTTCCAACTCCTGCCCCCAGTGCACGCATTGCAAGCCCCCAACTCAGGGACGCCAAAGCCCCCCGCGGGTAGCGAGAGGCTCTCGGCGCCAACGGGGCACTTGGACGGCCCTGAGGTGGAGGCCGGCTCACAGCGCTGACGGCGGCGTTTAATGGGAATGTTGTTTAACGGAATGAATTCCGTTCTACATGGAAGCCGCCACCGGAGGGCTTGCGTCCTTCCACCACCACCTGTTTTTCCTGCTACACCCACCTAAAAATCGAAAGATCTCATGCTAACCATCAACCCAATCCGCTGGGGTAAGCAATATAAATCGTTGGAGTTCCAAGACGTTATCCACTTCGACACAGGGGAAGCGATCGCCAAGATCGGTCAGGTCAACGGTGGCATGGTCCAAATGGATATGCGGAAAGCGGATAATGCAAGGAAAGTTCTCCGATCCTACTCCATCGCCGAGTTGATCGAGAAATGCAAACGTGCAGCCCACTTGTTCGAGCACGAAACCCTCCCTCTCGGAGATGGTACGCAATCGGTCGCTGAATTTGTCCATCAACAATCAGCGAGCACCGGGCTCCCCGAAGTGATGTGCCGAAACAACATGCAGAAGAACTGCTTTGTCCTAAGCAACATCGACAAGATCCTCGATGCGTTGACCCGAGGCCTCGATCTGGAGATCTTCTCTCGAGGGTATGGTGAAGAGGGACGGAACGTAACGGTCAGCTACCAATGCCAAACCCCCGTCCTCGGCGCGGTCCTTCCGAACAACTCCCCTGGAGTCCATACCCTGTGGCTTCCAGCCGTTCCTCTGCAAGTCGGTTTGGTCCTCAAGCCGGGATCGCAAGAACCGTGGACGCCTTATCGGATGATCAGCGCCTTTGTAGAAGCGGGAATACCTGCGGAGGCATTCTGTATGTATCCAGGGGGGCATGACGTTGGCTCCTCGCTTTTGAGCAAGTGTTCTCGAAGCATGATTTTCGGAAGTGCCCAAACCGTCGAGCAGTATGCCGGAAATCCTCGTGTCCAAGCACACGGCCCTGGGTTCTCGAAGATCCTCCTCGGAGATGATGTCGTCGATTCGTGGGAAGACTATCTCGATGTCATGGTCGAAAGCGTCTTGATCAATTCCGGCCGGGGGTGCATCAATTGCTCCGGCATTTGGGCTTCACGCCATACCGACAAGATCGCGGAGGCCCTCGCGGCCCGACTCGGACCGGTCGATGTTACCTCTCCAACAGATCCCGACGCGAAGCTAGCTGCGTTTACCAATCTGCAAATGGCGCAAGGGACCTGGGGAATGGTCCAGCAAGATCTTGCCGAATCCGGAGTGAAGGAGATGACGGCGAGCTATGGTGATCGTTTGGTCGAGATGGAGCGATGCGCCTATCTGCGCCCCATGGTGGTCCTCGCTGATTCGCCACAGCGGGGGGTTGCGATGAAGGAGTATATGTTCCCGTTTGTCTCTGTCGTGAAGTGTCCTCAGAAGGAGATGATCAAGTCGATCGGTTCGACTCTTGTCGGCACTGCTCTGACCAAGGATGCTGCTTGGATCGATGAATTGACCAACGCAACCCATATCGACAGGCTTAACATTGGACCGATCCCTACGAGTCGATTGAACTGGCTTCAACCCCATGAAGGAAACCTGATCGATTTTCTATTCCGTTCACGTGCGGTGCAGATTGCATGTTGAAAACGATTTATTTCGGTACCCTTTCAGGAATCCGGCTCTATGTCCATTGGACCTTTTGGATCCTGATCCTTTATTTGGTGATTCGGGATCTGGGGAGCGGGCTGAGTCATACGCTGACGTCGGTTCTGTTTGTTTTCGCAATCTTCTTTTGTGTCTTTCTTCACGAACTCGGGCATGCCTTTTCAGGCCGTTGGTTCGGAGTGAAGACGCATGACATTACTCTCTATCCGATCGGGGGTGTTGCGAGAATGCAGCTCGTGGAGACCACCCCTTTTGCCGAGCTAGTCATCACTGCATGCGGCCCGTTGGTGAATCTCGCGATTGCGTTACTTCTCTTTCTGACCTTCCCGATGAGCTTTTCTTTCGAAGAAGCCTCCGACATCCATGGGCTCGGCTTTGTCCAGCATCTGTTCCTCGTGAACATCGCCTTGTTCTGCTTCAATCTCCTCCCGGTTTATCCGATGGACGGAGGGCGGATCCTTCGCGCGATCCTTCGCTACTTTGTTAGCCGCGAGAACGCAGTGGTATGGACGGCACGACTTGGTCAAGTCTTAGCAGGGGCGTTCGTACTCTATGGCCTCTTTACGTTTCAAATCTTGCTGGTCGTTATTTTCGGGTTGATGTTCTTGGCTTGTAGTGCCGAGTTGTTTCAAGCGAAGCTTCGAAAGGCGATGCATCAAACAGAAGAACGATGGAATGGCGTGGATCCATACGAGACACAAAGTCCACACTCTCGTGGAGATGTCATCGACGCGGAAGAGGTTCGTAGGGTTCCTTGACCATGGCGACTATCGACGACATGGCATTCCCTCCCGTTGAGATCTATTCGGGGGATACGCCGATCGAACTCTACCAAAGAACCTCACCGATTCGAGGTTGGCTTCGTAGCTGTTTGGAGGGGCCGCATGCGCCAAGCGAAGGAAACACTACTTCTTGGTTCGTAGCCGTTTCCACACCTCGAGAGTCCCTTTCGATCAGCGCTCCTTACGAACGGCGGATCTTTGTCATGGGAGAACCCTCTCCCATGGTTGATATCGATCGAAGCTTTCTCAATCAATTTGGTAACCTCGTCTCCCCGTTTCGTGTCGATGGCTACGACGGAAACTGGATTGAACGGCACCCGGCGCTACCCTGGTTCTATGGTTGGGATCGACATCGCGATAGCATCCTCACCTTCTCCGAGTTGCAAGGACGAGGTCTTACGGAGAAGACCGGCGAGATCTCCGTAGTCCTTTCCAACAAAACAACCCATGCAGGTCATCGTTTCAGGTTGCAACTCGTCGAACGTTTAAGAGAAGCACTAGGAGATCGTTTGACTATTTTTGGACGTGGGATTCGACCGATCGACGACAAAGCAGAAGCGATCGGTCCCTTTAAGTACCACCTAGTTTTGGAGAATACCTGCGAGCCCAATTACTGGAGTGAGAAGCTTGCGGATGCTTATCTAGGGAACGCGTTCCCGATCTATTTGGGATGCCCCAATATCCATCAATGGTTTGGTTCCGATGCGATGGTTGTTCTTGCCCGACATGAATCGAGCGGGGAAGAATGCCTTGCGAGGATGGTGGAACGAGTCTTGGATGTTCTCAAAGCGGATCCCTACGCGGAACGCGTTCCCCATATCCAACAGGCACGCAAATCGATTTTGATGGACCATTCGTTTGGCCAAATGATTTGGAATATCGTAACCGAAGCGAAGTCCACGAAGAGTCACACCCCTGCGCCGAGTCGCTATTCGTTGCTACCTCCCAAGCCGATTCCTTGGACAAAAAAATTGATCCGAGAGGTTCGCAGAGTTTTTCATAAGATGATGGCCCCAATGTAGAACGGAATTTATTCCGTTAAACAACGCCGCCATTAAACGCCGCCGTCAACGCTGTGAGCCGGTCCCTTGTTCAGGGCACTTTAAGCCCCCCGCTGGCGCCGAGAGGCTCTCAGCGTCAACGAAGCACTTCAGCAGCCGTGAGGTGGAGGCCGGCTCACAGCGCTGATGGCCCCAATGTAGAACGGAATTTATT
>CAYMXM010000119.1:7099-11092 GCA_964394065.1 uncultured Pirellula sp.
TGAGGTGGAGGCCGGCTCACAGCGCTGATGGCCCCAATGTAGAACGGAATTTATTCCGTTAAACAACGCCGCCATTAAACGCCGCCGTCAACGCTGTGAGCCGGTCCCTTGTTCAGGGCACTTTAAGCCCCCCGCTGGCGCCGAGAGGCTCTCAGCCCCGACGGAGCACTTCAGCAGCCCTGAGATGGAGGCCGGCTCACAGCGCTGATGGCGGCGTTGATTAGACGCGTTGTTTAACGGAATAAATTCCGTTCTACATTCGATGCCAAATCGAGGGGATTTCGATTTTAAAGCGAGACAACTGCGGGAGGATTGCGTTGTCGATTAGCGATTTCTCTTCGCTCGTTAAAAGGAACTTTGTCCTGCTTGCTACAACCACTGCGACAGTCGCAAATGCGATGGCAACGATCGGTCCGCAGAGCAATGTTATAGGGAGACAGCAGAGGAAGTAGCTCGCGGGGTCGAGAGAAACCTGGTGCCTACAAAGAGTGTAGATGGTCGCCAGAAGAATGACTCCTCCTGCGACTGCTGTCGAGGCCATCGCCCCCGAGATGCCAAACTGAGGAACCCAGGCATAGTTGAGGGCCACGCTCACGAGGAGCCCTAGGAACAAAATGACTCCGACCACTTTCCCTTTCTCGATGCACCAGAAGTAATTCTGCAGGAGTATCGCAGTCGCCATGATCGAACAATGAGTCAGCGCGAGTGGCAAGATGCTCAGACCATCGTCGTACTTTCCTTCCAACAGCGTATGGAACAGGAAGGGAGCGATCGTGATGGAAGTAATCGATAGTATGAAGAACAGATAGGAGACGAGCTTCATCGTCAACTGAATCGATTTTCCTACCTTGACCCGATCCCCCCGCTCCCAGTCGGCGGCGAGGTAAGGGAGGAGCAAGGAACTGAGCATGAGGGTCAAGCTGGTCAGCAGAAGTGGGAGGATGCGGGCGCTGTGAAACTGCCCCACCATGGCCGTCCCGATTTCATGCGATTCTGCGAGGTAGAGAATCATGTAGCGATCGACGATGTCGAAGAGATTTGCGAGGAGGTTCATCACCCAAATGCTGGCCGCAAATGGGAGGACTCGCATCCAAAAGGAGGATCGATCAGGAATGGTGGTAGATTGCGATTCATCCTTGAGCGCGAAGCTCAAGCTCGATATCCCCGGTAAGATCCCGATGAGGGAGGAGAGAGCAAAAGCGACGATGATCACGCGCCAGTCGGGGTAGAGGAATAGCCCCACCACGCTTAGGAGGGTGAACGAGAGGGAATTGACCGTGTGCATCTTCGAGACAACGCGCCCCCGCCGCAGCCCGTTCAAGAGCTCTGTGGAAGTATTGAAAAGAATCACGGCGCAAAGAGCAGCTACGACTCCGACCATCGTGGCGAGGGATGTCGGCGCTCCGAGGATCCAGCTTCCGGCAGATTCATGTTGCAAGAGGAGAAGGGCTACCACGATCGCGACGCTGATCGAACAGACCGATGCGACGCGACGGAGGAAGATCGTTAGCTGGCCACGGACGCGGAAGCTCTCGACGAGTTTCCCGAAGGTTCCGGGAAGACCTAGGACGGCTAGGGGAGCGGCCAGCAGGAGGAAGCTGCTCGTCAGCCCCCAGAGCCCCAAGCTCCCATCGTCGAGAAAACGGCAGAAGCTCAAATTGCGAAAGAACCCGATCGCGCGTTGGCCGACGTTCGCCAGCATCATAAAGACGAGGCCGGCAGCGAGTGTATCGTGCGCATGCGCCCGTCCGGTTTGACACTCTTCCTGTTGGGAGAGCTCTGCAGGGGATGCTATGGAACTGACACTCACGTTTTTCGTTTCCCAGACCAACGACACAATAGATCCGACATCTTGCTACGAGATCGTATCCATTGCAAATCCAGGAAGCGGTAATGTTTCGCTAATCGGTAAGAACGGGGTGGGGAGTAGGGAAGGGGAGGATTGTAGGGTTGGTGTATGGGAACCACGGAACACACGGAAGGCACGGAAAAAAGAAAGGGGGGATCATTCGATCCCCCCTCTTTTACGTTTATTCCAAACAGAGGAACAACAAGCTAGGCGAAATCCCCTTTAGGGAACCTATTTCCCGCTTTTCGAGAGTTCCGCAAACTCAGCAGCTGTGACTTCTTTGACGTCGCCGTTGGTCATGAGAACCCAACCACCTGCAGTGGCTGCATCCTTGGCATAACCCAGCAAGGCTGGGGGGGCTGACTTATCGAACTTCCCGCCGTGATAGACGATTTTCCCTTTAGTAAGAAGCAATCCAGCCGTTGGGTAGGGGATTTCATATTTCTCATAATCAGCAGCCTTTTTTGGAGGTGTCGCATCCCCTTTGAAGACCTTCTGAAACATCTCCGCCATCTCCACCAAGCCGGTTCGAGCGTCGGGGAGCCCGTCCGCTTCTACAGTCCCTGCGGAATCAATGAAATTATTGCTCCCTCCGCATCCGAGAAGACAAACGGGGAAAAGGACCAATACAGAGCAAAGCAGGGGGGTTGTGAACTTGTGCATGTCAAAATAAGGGTTCAAGAATGATTGCGGGGCAGTTCCTAAAAAAAGCTAGTCCACATCCGCACGAAGCGAATGTGGACTAATCGATGTCTAAGCGTGCGTAGAAAATTAATCGATGCTGAACGTCTCACCACCTGAGCGACTTCCGAACGCTTGCCAAGTAGTGAAATCGATACCGTCAGAAATCAACGAAACGGAACCGTCAGCACGAGCAACGAGAACCCCTCCGGTGTGGTAGCTCGAAGCCGAGATGTGAGCGCCGACGAACGAAGCGTCTCCGCAGTTGTAGCGGCGGTTAGGTGACACCGCTTTTTTGTTCCAGTTTGGAGGAAGGGTGTGGGTGTAGGCGAACGTGTAAGGAATGTGTCCTCGGTAATACTGTTGTCCGGTATAGCGGATAGCTCCGTTGGCAATATCCCAACCGTCATTAAGACAGCTAGGGAAGGTCCGACCGTCGACCAGCGAAGGCAATACTGTTTGAGGTCCGGTATGGACCGTGGTCTCGTCCCAGGTGTTCCCTGCAACGGAGGTACCACGCTTCACTTCGGCAAACATCGCTGTATTGCTCGTGCCGTCGGAAATGGTTCCGAACGTAGGTCCCTTCATAAACTGTCCAGCAGCAGGGTTTGGTTGAGCGAAAATCCCATCGATCGGAGTTCCTCCACGGAAATCAGCGCAACCGATCGAGGCCATATAGCTGCAGCGCCCGGCAGTACCAGATTTGATCATGGATGGGTCGCTCGGGCAAAGGAAAAAGTTGATCTCAGTGGCACGAGCAACAGCATTTGCATTGGCTTTGTCTGGAAGACTCGTGTGAATTTTTCCATCATTGTGGGTGTCGTAATCAAGATCCCACAGGTTCATCACATTCCCTTGTTCAACGTACGGAAGCAACATTATCTGGGGGGTTGCATTCGAGGAACCAGTGCTCTGGGTTCCATTAGTGTTCGTGAACACTTTGGAGTGTTTACGAGCCGGAAATGCCTTGTTAGCACTTTCAAAGTTGTGCGCAGCCAATCCGATTTGCCTCAAATTATTGGAACATTGCATTCTTCGAGCCGCTTCGCGAGCAGCTTGAACGGCTGGGAGCAAAAGCCCAACCAAGATACCGATGATGGCGATGACCACCAACAGCTCGACGAGCGTAAACCCGCGTCGAAAACGTTTCATACCAACCTCCAAAAGACTAAAACGGAGTAAAACGAAACAATAAAGGAGAACAGACGATGCCCTGAGGGCAAGAGAGGTTCCGGGCATTAGTGTACTCTTATTTTACCTTCCTGCTAGAATTTTTTCCACAAATGCTCCACCCCTTTTGCGCCCCCTGCGGCAATTTGTCTCCTCAATGTAGAACGGAATTTATTCCGTTAAACAACGTTTCCAATCAACGCCGCCGTCAGCGCTGTGAGCCGGTCTCCACCTCAGGGCTGCTGAAGTGCCCCGTTGGGCGCTGAGAGCCTCTCGCTACCAGCGGGGGCTTG
>CAYMXM010000120.1:0-11024 GCA_964394065.1 uncultured Pirellula sp.
TTCTCTAAAGTGTGGTATTTTGTAAGCATGAACAAGCAACCTCTTTCCGGCATTTTCACCCCCAACATCACCCCTCTCGACGTTCATGGTCGCCTCGACGAAGACAAGCTGCGAGGCTATGTCGATTGGTTGATCGACCACGGGGTTCACGGACTTTATCCCAACGGGAGCACAGGGGAATTCGTTCGTTTTACCCCTGCTGAGCGGAAGCGAGTGATCCAAGTGGTCGCCGATCAAACGCGAGGGCGTGTTCCGATCCTTGCCGGGGCAGCCGAAGCGAACGTCGACGAGACCGTTCGCGCTTGCGATACCTATGGGGAACTCGGTTGCCGTGCGGTTGCCATCGTCGCTCCTTTCTATTACCGACTCGCTCCAGACGGTGTCTACGCGTACTTCAAAGAGATTGCCGATCGTGTTCGGGTCGATGTAACCCTCTACAACATTCCTCTCTTCGCCTCGCCGATCGATGTTGCAACGGTCAAACGTCTGGCAGAAGAGTGCCCTCGTGTGGTCGGGATCAAGGATAGCTCGGGGGACATCCCGCATATGATGCGGATGATTTCGGAGGTTCGGCCCATTCGAAGCGACTTCTTTTTCATGACGGGATGGGACGTTTCCCTCGTGCCGATGCTCATGATCGGTGCTGATGGTGGAACGAACGCGACCAGTGGAGTTGTTCCCGAATTGACGCGAGCCATCTACGAAGCGTGCAAGGCGAAGCAATGGGATTTGGCGATGAAGCTCCAATACCAACTTCTCCCATTGTTTGATGCGATGATTTCCACAGCCGAATTCCCCGAAGGTTTCCGTCGCGGAGCGAAGATCCGAGGTTGGAACCTAGGTGAATCGAGGACTCCTCTCACACCGCAGCAGTCGACGAACGCTGACAAGACCCAGGCGAAGCTCCAAGACCTTTTGTCGAACTTCGATTTCGTCCGGAACGAAACGCAATCAAACTCCGCTCAAAGTGCCCCAGTAGGTATCACTACAGGTGCTACGGTGGTTGACGATCAGGTAATCTCCAAGATCGTCCACGAAGTCCTTCAACAACTCGGCCCTAGGTAGATATCCGATCGCCTCGCTTCGTTTCGGGGAGAAACCGGGGGTGGCCTTACGCGTCGGCCAAACGACCAAAGTCCGTTAAAACCGAACAAAACGTACTTCACCCTTCCACCTTAAGTCTTAAGTCTTTAGTCTTAAGTCTTACAAACATGCACTACTACGACCCAATGGATTGGCGAAATCGGATTGTTCGCTGGGGGAAATACTTGATTCCTTGGGGAGCTTTTCTGCCGATGGGTTCAACCGTCAAAGCACCTCGGGAATTTGTTTCTCTAACCGACTCGACATCGATTCCTCTCTCCCACTCTCCTCCATTGGAGAAAGGGGAAGTGGATGCGATTCAAGATGGATGTTGGACGAGGCTTCCCTTAAGTGGTATCCCAGAATGGGATTCAAAGCTCTTCGTTCTTCCAGACGGAATAAGTGTAGGGAGGAACTGCTTGCTTATCGAAAACTCAGGGCAAGCCGTTCGCGAAACCGCTTTTTTCCACAAGTGGGGAGTCCGTGGTGCCAAAAGATATCTATGGATTGATCCCCGATACTGGAAGCATCGCCGACGAGGCAACCTCACTGCGAGAAGCCAAATACCGGCTCCGCAAAAGCTCGTTGGAACCGCCATGGCGTTGAACAATGTGAGTTGCCAAAACTACTATCACTGGGTTCTTGAGATTGCCCCCCGCGTCGTGGGAGCAATGCAACAGAGCATCCCTATCGACTACTACATTGTCGACCATCTAAACGAATATCAACGGTCGATACTCACGAGCCTGGGAACCAGACCAGAGCAGTGGGTACAACCCCATTGCAACCTCAGTTTGACCGCCGATCAGATGGTGTGGAGCAATGAACCCAATTTTGAATTGGTACGCTCCTTTGTCGATCGCATTGCCGCTTCTCTACCTGAACCGAACAGCAGAAACCTGAGGATCTACATCACTCGAGGGGTTGCGAACAGGAGCCTTGTCAACGAACAGGCGCTGATAGATGCGTTGTCTGCAGAAGGATTTGAAACTTACGATTTCGGAAAGATTCCTTTTGCGAAGCAAGTGGATCTCATCAGGTCTGCATCCCATATCGTATCGGTCCATGGCGCAGCTTTAGCGAATACGATCTTTGCGCAATCGGGAACTTGCGTCATTGAGATCGTTCCGAAGAGACGTGCAAACTACGATCTCTATCCAAACCAAAGCCGCCGATTCGGTGCCCGGCACACGCTCGTTCTCGCAGAAAGCTCGAAACGACGCCAGAGGCTTCTGGTAAATGTCGGAGCTGTATTGTCGGCGGTGAATCATTCTGATTCGTAAGATTCGTTCGATTCGTGGTTTTCTCAAGGAGAATATGTAGAATTTCGCGAGCCGAATCGATTCGCGACAGAGACAAAGTAACCATGATAGACACAACGAACGGAAATCAACCCAGCAAGCCAGCCACGATCATCCTGCCTATCGAAGGGATGACCTGCGCGAGTTGCGTTGGACGCGTTGAACGGGCTCTCTCGCGGGTTGAAGGTGTCCATCACGTCTCGGTCAACCTCGCCACGGAACGAGCCACTGTCGAAGGAAACGTCGAAGCAAGCGTTCTGATCGATGCTGTACAAAATGCTGGATACGAAGCTCGGCTTCCCGATTCGGCCGGTTCTGCCGAAGCAGAAGAACGGCAAGAAAAAAAGAATGCTGAATTAGATGGGTTGAAACGAAATTTACTTCTCGCAACCGTTCTAGCTTTTCCTGTTTTCGTGTTGGAAATGGGCTCTCATCTCATCCCACCCATGCACTACTGGGTGATGCGGACGATCGGGATGCAAAACAGCTGGTATCTCCAATTTGTACTCACCACATTAGTACTGGCGATTCCAGGGCGAGAGTTTTATCTCAAAGGGATACCTGCGTTGTTTCGCTTAGCTCCCGACATGAACTCGCTGGTGGCGGTCGGGACGATGGCAGCCTACACCTATTCGTTAGTCGCCACCTTTGCCCCTCAACTCTTACCGGGTGGAACGGTCCATGTCTACTACGAAGCGGCGGCGGTGATCGTCGCATTGATTCTGTTGGGGCGTTTTCTGGAAGCGCGCGCCAAGGGGCGAACGTCAGATGCCATCAAGCGACTCGTGAGATTGCAGGCCAAGGTGGCGCACGTCGTACGCAACGGAACCATGCAGGATGTTCCGATTGCCGAGGTTGCTCTCGACGATCTTGTCGAAGTGCGCCCCGGGGAGCGAGTCCCCGTCGATGGTACGGTCATCGAGGGGCAAAGCTATGTCGACGAATCCATGGTGACGGGGGAACCGATCCCTGTTGAGAAAAGGGAAGGGAGTAAAGTGGTCGGTGGAACGGTCAACCAGAAGGGGGCTTTCACGCTTCGGGCTTCCGCGGTGGGAGAGGAGACGGTCCTCGCCCAAATCATTCGGATGGTCGAGGAAGCCCAAGGTTCCAAGCTTCCTATTCAAGCAGTTGTCGATAGAGTGACGTTGTGGTTTGTCCCTGCGGTGATGGGAGTCGCGTTGCTTACCTTTTTTATCTGGCTCCTCTTTGGGCCGGCCCCGACTTTGTCATTTGCCCTGGTCAACGCTGTCGCCGTCTTGATCATCGCCTGCCCATGTGCGATGGGTTTAGCTACACCGACTTCCATTATGGTAGGGACGGGACGAGGTGCAGAGATGGGAGTGCTGTTCCGCAAAGGAGATGCACTGCAACTTCTGAAAGATGCCAAAGTCGTTGCCGTCGACAAGACGGGGACAGTGACCGAAGGGCGCCCCGTTTTAACCGATATGGAAGTTGTCGAAAGTCTTTCGAAAACCAAGGTGCTCGGCTACATCGCAGCCGTGGAAGCTCGATCAGAACACCCCATTGCTCGGGCGATCGTCGAAGGTGCGCAACAGGAAAACATCTCCCTTCCTAAGGTAGAGGATTTCGATTCGGTTACCGGAATGGGGCTGCGTGGGATGGTCGAGGGTGTGCGCGTAGAGATTGGGGCAGATCGCTACATGCGAACATTAGGACTGGAACCCGGGATTTTCGCAGCGACAGCTGAGCGGCTTGGTCTCGAGGGGAAGTCCCCTCTCTACGCTGCTTTGGATGGGGAGTTGGTGGGGGTCCTTGCTGTAGCCGACCCGATCAAGCCAGACGCGATGAGTGCGATTGCCTCGCTTCATCAGTTGGGCCTTATGGTGGCGATGATCACAGGAGACAACGAAAGAACCGCGAAAGCCATCGCTAAGCAAGTGGGGATCGATGAGGTTGTAGCGGAAGTCCTTCCCAAAGGAAAAGTGAAAGCAGTTCAACGATTGAAGTCGAACTATGGAGGGGTCGCGTTTGTGGGGGATGGAATTAACGACGCTCCTGCTTTGGCGGAGGCAGATGTCGGATTGGCGATTGGGACAGGGACCGACGTGGCGATCGAATCTGCCGATGTGGTGTTGATGTCCGGCAAGCTGCAAGGAGTTCCGAACGCCATTGCGTTGTCCAAGGCAACGATCGACAACATTCGGCAAAATCTCTTTTGGGCTTTCGCTTACAACACGGCGTTGATTCCAGTGGCTGCAGGAATTCTGTATCCGTTCTTTGGTGTATTGCTCTCACCGATTTTCGCAGCAGGAGCGATGGCTCTCTCCAGCGTATTCGTCCTCGCCAACGCGCTTCGCTTGCGACGCTTTGGGAATTCCGCGACTTACGAAAGATAACCACGAATCGCACGAATCCTACGAATCAGAATGATTAACCGCCGAGGTCGCAGGGGACGTGCTCAGCGTTTTTAGATCCCCGCTCCCTTCATCCCGCTTCGTGGAGAGGAGCTGGGGGTGGCCTGAAGCATCGGCGGTAAGGGGGCGGACGCGAAGCGTCCCCCCATCACAACCCGACGCGTTAGCGAGGGATAGCGGCGCGAGTGCACGTAGCCCTTGTCGGGGATATCTCAGGCGCCGGGTGGCAAGCCCCTGAGGCACGAAGGGCGTGCTACGAGACCTTGGGTGGATGCGTGGTTGCCAGCGCTGTCCCTCGCTTACGCCACGGGTTGTGATTTTCGGGCCTCGCTTACGCGTCGGCCAAACAGCCCAAACACCTTATATTCGCGAGGATGCGTCAGGCCAGCTGGGGGTGAGGGATAGAAGTGCTAAGAACATCAGCCAAGTCCTTCCTCAAACCCGATTCGTAAGATTCGTTCGATTCGTGGTTACTCACCATTCTTCCTGAAGTCTGAAGCCTGCTAAGAGCCTCTCGCTACTTGTGGGGGCCCAAGCGGGCCCTGAGGTGGTGGCGGGGCATGGCCTTTCAACAGGGGCTTTGAATGGAGGCGTTGTTTAACGGAATGAATTCCGTTCTACGTTATTGGACCGCGTAGTCTACTTCGAAGATCTTGGCGTCTCCCTCTTCGACAAACGTTCCCATGAGGAGAGTTGGGGAAGCCTCCGTGGAGGCTTCCGAGAGATCGCGAGAAAGGACTGTAGGGTGGATTCGAATTCGATAGGGAACACCACGACTCGACTTGTCCGTTTCGAAAAGGTATTCGCGCACATTTTGAGGGATATCCGACGGGATGCCAATCGATTCGATGATCACGCAGGGGCCTTCCAAACTAGCGGGAGGCTCGAGGGGAATCGCACCGCTGGCGCAACGTGCGATCACTTGCGAGATCAAGGGATCGTTGAGAATCCCTCGTCCCCACGCTTCGATTTCACTTCGGATCGGCGCGCTAACTGGGCCTTCCAATTGACTGACGATTTGCGAAACACGCTGCAGTTCACCCCAGTAGTGACTCGCGAGGGAGAGCCTCTCTTCGGGATTGGAACGCCCCCGGATTTTGAAAGTCTCTTCCGAAAGGCTGGCGAGTTGAATCCCTTCCCGCAGTCGTTCGAGCAGTTCACTATCGTCGTCTTGGAGATTAGGTGCTTCTTCCTCGGGTTGTGGAGTGGGATCAGGTTGTACTGGTTCGGGAAGAGTCGGATCAGACGGTACCGTGTTGTCTGCTGGGTTGTCTGCTGGGTTGTCTGCTGGGTTGTCTGCTGGCATGTCTGTTGACGTATCCGCTGGTTCGGAACCTTCAATCGGTTCGGATGTTTCAGACGGAGCGGGAGCAATGCGAGGAGGGGGGATAGGAGATGGTTGGAAGGAGTTACCACGCAGTTGGGAGGGGACGATCGCGGGGACATACTTCGCAACGGCCGGTCCCAAGTTTCCCAGATCCGTTCCGAATCCATACCATAAAATCGCGACGGCGATCGGAATCGCAGCGAGCCCACCCAGGAGTGGGGCTAGGACACGCATCAGGGAGAACTTCTCCCGTTTCCGTTTGAGAATCGCATTGGGGCTCGCGGCCAAAATCTCCGCTTCCTCGGATACCTGATCTTCATCTACTTGATCTTCTTCCATCAGTTCGTCGATTTCGAGGGGCTCCTCTTCGCGGTTCAATGCGTCATCGTATTCGCCAATTTGATCTACCTCTTCGACTGATTCATGCAAGTCCCCTTGCTCCAACTCTAATTCACTCTCCAAGGTCTCCATGACTTCATTGACTTCTACGACGTCACCTACAACCTCGACTTCCTCGCCGTGGATCTCATCGTTATGGATCTCATTGTCGTGGACGAACTCATTATCCGAAACGAGCAATTCGTCGTGTAAAACTTGGTCATCCAACAGTGGGTCTTCATCCAACACGATGTCATCCAACACGACATCATCTTCTACCACGTCGTCCTCTAAGAAATCTCGTGGAAGGGACGTCTCCTCAAGAACTTGGTTCGGGTCTCCCTCGTAATTTCCCAGCATATCCAAGACATCGTCGTTGACAGGCTGAACGACATCGATCACGTCGACGGGGACTTCTGGAATCTCAGCGCCGCAGATGGGGCACTGGGAAACGGGAGCTTCGTCGGAATGTGTGAGATCGAGAGGGGCGCCACATTCTGGACAAGTGGATGGTTCTTGCATGATTCAAGGGAGCTATCAGAGTGAAAAAGGCTGGTTCTCATTCGACCTACCCCTTATTCTAGCTAATCGTGGTATCCGTGGGATCTATTGTCCATTTTCTGGCCAATGAATCCAACGGAGTGTTTTGACCGCTGGGAACAGGGAAGATTCTGTGGACGTTCGGAAATTAGTCGCAATCGCGATCCTTATCGTGGGCTTCACATTCCTCTGCATTTACCTTGGGCCAAGGTTGAATCCCATTCCTCCTAAGCGGATGGCCTATGCAATCGAAGCGGGGGAGGTTTCTCGAGGCATCATTGCCTCCGCAACTCGCGAGACCGGTCGAGCCCCGATCCCAATCCCCCCTCACCACTTAGAGTTCACTTCCAGCAATGGGCCTGTGGAAGTCTTCATCGCACGTTTGAATTTTGGTGTCGGGGCCGATGGCCTTCGTGAGATGGAGAAAACGACAGCCCTTCTTCGAGAAGGGAAAACTCCCCCCGATGTCGTCGCCCAGAAGACAGGGGAAAGTGGCCGAATCCATCTACATTCCTGGCCCCTCGGAAACGCTCGCTACATCCTCTACCTCCGCCCAATCGAACGTTCCGAAGTTACGGTCGTAGTCCACTATAGTCCGTAAGAGGAGAGCCAAACGAGTCGTACTGGGCCCACGAATCCGAGTGGGCAGGGGGTGTGAAATACGCAACCTCCCTCCTCCCGAACTCCTCTTTTCATGCTCGTGCTCGTGCTCGGGATTCGAGTACGAGTACGAGTACCGCTGCGCTGAGTACGAGTACGATTTGTACGATTTGTACGATTTGCGAGGTGGAATTTAGTTTATGTTGCTAACACTTCTACCCCTCACCCCCAGCCCCTCTCCCCGAAGCGGGGCGAGGGGAGCGGTACTCTTGCTATTTCGGTTTTAACTCTGCGTCACTCCGCGTTCTCTGCGGTTAGATGGGAAGGTTCCCCTCTTCCTCAAGTCTCTAGCCTCACCCCTCAAGCCTGACTCACCACTTGCCAATAGAAAGAAACCTGATCGAATAGGGCAACGATTCTTGCCACTTCCCCTACTCGCAAAGGCTTTCTGACTATGGACATGCATGATCTCACCCGTGAACTTCAATTGAGCAACAACAGCAAGATCGTGATGTTGGTCGCAGATGGCCTCGGTGGACTCCCGATGACTCCAGGGGGAAAGACGGAGTTGGAAACGGCGTCGACTCCGAACTTGGACGCGTTAGCCAAAATAGGGGTGCAAGGAGCGAGTATTCCCGTGAAGCCCGGAATCGCTCCCGGTAGCGGGCCTGGGCACTTGGGGCTCTTCGGGTACGATCCTCTCCAATACCAAATCGGCCGTGGTGCTCTGGAAGCAACCGGGATCGGATTCGAGTTGAAGGATGGAGACGTAGCGATTCGTTGCAACTTCTGCACCATCGATCAGGATGGAAAAATCACCGATCGGCGCGCAGGGCGGATCAGCTCGGAGGAAAGTGCACCTCTTGCGATCTCCCTTCGTCAAATCAAAATCCCTGGAATTGAAATCTTCGTCGAGCCGGTGAAAGAACACCGATTCGTCGTCGTCTTTCGGGGAGAAGGGCTCGGTGGAAACGTCGCCGATACCGATCCGCAGAAGACAGGTGTTGCCCCTCTCGATCCCGTTGCTCACGACGAAGCGAGCAAAAAGACTGCCGAGGTTGCGAAAGAGTTTCTCGCGCAAGCCAAAAAAATTCTCGCAAGCCAATCCAAAGCTAACTTCCACACCATGCGTGGTTTTGCCAACAAACCTGCACTCCCGTCGTACGAAGAGGTGTACGGACTCAAGGCTGCCGCTATCGCGGTCTATCCAATGTACAAGGGACTCGCTCGCTTGGTCGGGATGGACATCATTGGGAAAGCGCAAACCCTCAATGAGCAGATCGATATCTTGGAGGAAGCCTGGAAGGATTACGACTTCTTCTTCATCCACTTCAAATACACCGACAGCACCGGTGAAGATGGTAACTTCGACGAAAAAGTCCAACGCATCGAAGAACTGGACTCAATCTTGCCACGCATCCAAAAGCTGGGGCCAACGGTCTTTATCGCGACCGGTGACCATAGTACACCGAGCTTCTTGCAGAGCCATTCCTGGCACCCGGTTCCTACGTTGCTCGTATCGGATTGCTGTCGCCCTGACCCCCATGTGGCGTTCAACGAATCGACCTGCATCACCGGAGGATTAGGGCACTTCGAAGCTCAATACCTTATGACTTTGGCTTTAGCAAATGCAGGCCGGCTTGGTAAATTTGGCGCATAGCTTCAGGAGCGACGAAAGCGCAGTTCGCGATGATCATCATCCATCCGAAGGTGATCATTCCCAAGAACAAGGCAATGCCCCCGTGGACCATCAATGCGGTAAGGAGGATCCATGGGCGAAGCCATTTGTTCCAGACCAAAACCCCATAGCCAACTTCCCAAAAGAGGGTGAGGTGCGTTAGGATCGCACCGAAGATGGGATACCGCCCGAGCCAAGTGAGATCTAGGGATTGGTATTCATAGGAGGCAGCAGAGAACCACATCGCACTCCCATCCCACCACATCTCTCCTCGAAGCTTCCCAAGCCCGCCGAAGAGATAGATGATGCAAAGGTGGATCTGCATCAAGCGAGTTGCCGCTCGGTTCTTCCAGCTCGCGACGTCGGGATCGGAAGAATCACCATACCAACCTGACAACAGCCGATACCCTCGCGAAAAAGCAATCTTCGGCATTCGCTTCGCGAAAAGCCCATCGATGCTTGCGACGCGCCCCGACTGTCCAAGACAAAGGTAAGCAGCGAGCATGAGGGTGATCTGATCGAGTCCGAAGAGAAAACCGGTCAACCGATGCGCAGTCATCAAGGTCAAGAACCATGCAATCACAAGAGATGCTCGGGTGAGAAACCCGATCCCCGCGAATACCCCCGCGATCAATGCGACCGTCTCGTGCATTCTCGCAACCATCAGAGAATCGGTCTTAGCAAGATAAGTCCACTTCCAGTCCGGAGACTCTCCACCATGTAACCCCCCCCAGAACTCATTGTTCAAAAGGGCGTTTGGCCCGAAAAAATCATCCAAACGAAGGAGCCAAATCGCGTGGATGTACGCGATCATCAGCCCGGTCGAGATCCTGATGAAGGACAGCGTATGAGACTTGGTCGGGGAGAAAAAGAAATCGCAGATCGGTCGCATTCTGTTGTTGGATCCCTATCTACCTTCCTCAAAGGGCAAATCGATCGATTCGGGCAAAACCGACAGCCACCGCAAGTCGGTTAATCGAATTCCTTCCCGCAGAATGGATTCCCGATCAGGCAATGTTCGTTCCATCCGATCGAGTCGAACGAAGTCGGCTTCGAACTCATTTCTAGCATACGCAATCAAAGAGTCTTGAACTCCTTGGTAAACACTCCGATCTCGTTCCCATTGCCTCCGAAGATTGGGAACGTTCGCCATGTGAGGAGGAACGGTTCGCGGGGCGTAGCGAGAATAGTAAAACTCAGAGAGCATGAAGTAGCGATGGTACAAAAGTCGCGGAAACTGTTCCGTTCTATCGGGAAAGATATGTTCGGAGACATCGCCACCATCGGAAGCTCGAACCTCCGAGATCGGAACGGGATACCGATCATCCGGAACAGGAGAAAGAGGGGAGTCTGAGGTTACAATCCGGAGAAGATGGGAGGGACCTGGATTGGGAGCAAAAAAGAAATACCCATGATCCAGATAGAGGGTTTGCGTGTAAGGGCGAAGTACGTTGCGCAGAACTTGCGCATCAGGAGCGTTTTGCACATCGCTTCGACTAAAGAAGGCAAAGGGTTCGGTTGAAACCGCTACCAGGTGAAAAAGGAGAATACAGGCAAGAACTCCCCCCCACTTAGCAGAAATCGTTTCATCGTTTCCTCGCGGCTCGGGCTTCTCGTTCGAGTTAGATTTGATATTCATGCAGCGTTACCCCTCACCCCCAGCCTGGCCTGACGCATCAGTAGTAAGCTAGGGAGACTAGGTGGAATTGTCGAGTTTGAAAATGGTCACGTTTTTGGTAGCC
>CAYMXM010000121.1:0-7411 GCA_964394065.1 uncultured Pirellula sp.
ACATACCTGACGCAACTCCTTGGCCTGCCTGCAACTTAGTATGCGTTTGCCCTGGTCGTCGAGCAGTATGATGCCACCATGATATTTCAATCGTTCTGAGGCGGTGTGCATTCTACGATGGTATCCTTTTTCTGCAAAATTCGAGCTTCGCGATCTGCGAGTCTGTTAGTAGATCGATAAAGGGCTCGACCAAAGTGACATATTCCTTGTAGTCGTCCTGCTCTTGTGGCCTTGAGTATCCCCATTTTTCCACGACAGGGATCAAATGACGCAGCGATTCGGGGACCAAATCGCCGTCGAGTTTTAAGCTTGCTCCTGTTGAGGCGTTCATGCAAGGAATCTCCTTTTTCAATTGCCTCCCAGACGGATCCGGGACGTAAGAGGGGAGGAGCCACGGAATACACGAGAAGACACGGAAAAAGAAGTTTAAGCCATTCCTTCTCCAAAGGGGAGATTCGATGTAGAGCGGATGGACGCGGACCCAGTAACGGCCTATCCGTGCCATCCGTGATATCCGTGGTGAAATAGCCCCATCCCTCAAATTTGATTCGTAGGATTCGTTCGATTCGTGGTTCATTTCCCGAGCGAGATCGAGAAGGGGAAGATTAGGAGAGGGTGGTGGCAGCTGTTTCCCTATCTTTTTAAACTAGATTCGACTCTCCACTTCAAACTTCGAACTTCTCACTTCAAACTTCTATGACTCGCATCGGCATCTTTGGTGGGTCGTTTGACCCGATTCATATGGGGCATTTGGTCTTGGCGGAGCAATGCCGCGATCAGCTAGGGCTTGATGAAGTTCGATTTGTTCCCGCGTTTATCTCCCCGTTGAAACAGCAGGCTAGGCCGGCCCCCCCTAAAGATCGAGTGGAAATGGTGAAGCTAGCGACCGGCGGAAACCCCGCGTTTGTTTGCGATACAATCGAGCTGGATCGCCAAGGGGTGAGCTACACGATCGATACTGTTCGCGCTTTCCAAGCTGGAGACCCTGATGCCAAGTTCTTTCTGCTGATGGGAGCCGACTCGGTTGCGGATCTTCCGAAATGGAAAGAACCGAGCGAACTGTTGGCATTGGTTGCGATCGGTGCGATCGGACGGGGGGGAGTCGGGGAACCTCCTTGGGAGTCCATTCAATCCTTGGTGAGCCCTGAGCGATGGCGTGAACTGCAACATTGCGTAGCCGCCCCGGCGCTTGAAATCAGCTCGACCGATCTACGGCAACGGATCGCCTCAGGACGCTCGATTCGCTACCTCGTCCCACCCGCAGTAGAAATGTACATTCAACAGCAGCGACTTTACGAAGGATAACCGATGCCCCAGCCCATACGATTCGCTATTTCCACCTGCCCGAACGACACATTCGCGTTTCACGCATTGCTCAACAACCTGCTCGATCTGCGAGGACTCGAGTTTCAAATCGAATTGCTCGACATCCAAACGCTCAATGAACGCTTGCTCAAAGGGACGCTTGACGTTGCAAAAACGAGCTTCCATGCGGCACTCCTCCTCGCGGACAAATATTCGGTATTCGACAGCGGAGCGGCGTTAGGGTTCGGCGTAGGACCACTCCTCCTCGCGGCAAACCCCAATACGAGCCCCTCCCACATGGAGGAAGTCACCTTGTGCCCCGGTCGACACACGACTGCGACTCTTCTCTACCAACTGTTCTATCCTGAAACAACCCAGGTGCAGCATGTTGTTTTTTCGGAGATCATGCCGGCATTGAAACAGGGGTTGGCCGATTTCGGTGTCTGCATTCATGAAGGGAGGTTCACCTGGGAACAGGAAGGACTCTCGCTGGTCGAGGATCTTGGTACAAGGTGGGAGAACGAGACTCACACTCCTCTTCCACTCGGAGGAATTATCGGTGCAAACTATCTTGGAGGCGATGTCCTTCATACGGTCCAAGGGATCCTCCGAGAATCGATCGAATACGGTTTGGAACACCGCGAAGAAACCCTTCCCACGATGCGGCGGTACGCGCAAGAATTCGACGACGATGTGCTCATGCAACATGTCGATTTGTACGTCAACGATTGGACCGTTTCTTTAGGGCTCCCTGGCGAGGAAGCACTCGCCGAACTCTCGGTCCGCGCTGCTTCGATCGGATTGATCGAAAGGGAAACTCAATTGAGAGTGATTAGGCTTTAAGAGGAGGGCCTACGGACGATTGCGAAGGTCTTGCTGGAGCTTTTGTACAAGAAGGTTCAGTGCTTCGGGAGTTTGTTTCTCAAGCTCCGACTTGGGAGTCAGAGGGCGATCGAGAATCTCCTCCAGAGTAAGGATTCTGCCGATCAGGATGCCTTCTTCAAACGCTTCCTCTCGCCCCTCCTGTCTGCCCCGTGTAAGCAATTGATCGGCCACGGAACCGGGCTCCGGCTGTACCGGCCAGAATTCGTAAAACAGATTATCTACCTTCTCTTCTCCCACTTCGGGATTCACGGACATTATGTATTTCCTTATCGTGTCGAGCAGATTGGCTACCCAAGGCCCACGGAATTGATTTGCAACTTCTCGCAGCACCGGCCGGAGATAATCCTCCAGGTCCGAGTCTCTTCCATATTTTAACAACATTAACGTGACATTCAAAATCGGCTCACCCGACATTGCCGAGTCCGCCATCCGACTCACATCCAAGATCGGCAATTCCAGGCCGGGAACATAGCGTTTCCATGAATCAGGAACCGGGATCACTGCGTTTCCTTTCCAGCCCGTTAGACCCACCGCCCACTTTTGACATCCATAGAGCAAAAAAGGAAGCTTCTTTCTTTTTTCCGTGTATTCCGTGTATTCTGTGGTTCCCTTCACACCAAGAGCCGTTTCAGCATCAGCGGGGGCTTCTGCTGCCCTGATGAGAGAAGCAGGCTCACCGTGCGGATAGGGGCTTTGAATGGAAGCGGCGGTTATCGGAATGAATTCCGATCTACATTGGGGGGGCTAAAGTTATGATACATTTTCATCCACCGCACTCCTAACTTTCCATGCATTGCGACCGTCGAACACTATTTAAGATCGGAGCTGTTAGCTCTACCTCAATCCTTTTGAGGGGGGCTTGCGGCTGGCAATTGTCGGCGTTTGGGGAAACTCCATCATCGTCCCGAGGACGCGCTTATGAAGTTCAATTCCCGGCGATGGGGAGTTTACTTCATCTCAAGTGGTTGGATCAACAAAGCGCCACCCCCGAAGCTGGTAAGGCGCTTGCCCAACGGATTCGCTCCCAAGGAATCGAGATCGCTGAGTTTTGGGACGGAATCTTGAGCGACTACGATGACGAGAGCGATGCGATGCAACTTGGAAAACTCGCGGATGATGGTGAATGGCACGACGTCAAGAAGGAGCTAGCCTCCGTTCTAACTGCATGTGATTCCTGGAATCGGATCAGCGATGGTGCTTTTGATGCGGCGTTGGGAACGATGACCCGTCTTCGTCGTCGGCGCAGACTTCCCACAGAAAAGGAATGGGAGGAAGCGCGAGATGTCTCGGGATGGAAGTGGGTGGAATGGGACGGTGCTGCGAACCGGATTCGTTTCAAGAAACCGGGAGTTCGATTCGACTTCGGTGCCATCGGGAAAGGGTGGGTCGCCGACGCGATCTATGCGATGTTGGTAGGAGAAGGGATCCCTTGTTGCTCGGTCGATTTTTCCGGCAACATCCGTTTTGGAGATGCTCCGCCCGGCACGGATGGGTGGCCGGTATCTATCGATCGATGTCAGGAAGAGGGAGAAGAACCGGCTGAACTTTGTCGATTGCGATTATCGCAATGCGGGATCGCAACGTCGGGGGATCGATGGCAAAGATTCCCTGATTCTCGCAGTCGATCCGCGACAGAGAAGACGAGCCACATCATCGATCCCTTGCGAGAAGATGGAATCGACCAAGTTCAAAACATCACCATCATCGCTGAGACAGCAACCGCTGCGGATGCCGCATCAACCGCGACGAGTGTACGGCAAGGGAGAGATTTGGAGGATTGGTTGAAGAAATTGAAAGGGGAATCCCCCAAGGCCGAGTGGATCATCCAATCGATCCGCGATGGGCAATTGGAGCTGGTGACGAATAGGGAAGGTGTTGCGAAGTAACCGGGTGGGGAGTGCGCTCCAACGTGGCCCGGGCGTCTCGCCCGAGGGGGCAACGCAGAGTCGCGGAGGCGCAGAGTCGCGGAGATTTAAACTTCTTGTAATCCAACTCCTCTGCGTCCCTGCGCCTCCGCGTCTCTGCGTCTCTGCGTTGAATTTAAAAAATGTTTAAGGCGTTACCCCTCAAACCTGCTCTGTAAGATTCGTCCGATTCGTAAGATTCGTGGTTAATCCCCGTTACCTCAAGCCTGCTACTACAATCCGAAATAGCCGTTGATGAATGCTTTGCGGTCCTCGGATTGGACGTACTCTACGATGGCATAGAGTTTCTTCTGATCTCGCTTCATCTTCGCAAGACGTTCCTCCTCGTCCGCCAACGACGCCGGAAGAGTCGCTGCTACGCGGACGTCGCTCAAATCGCATTCGTCTTCGATAACGCCATACCTTTGGAGCATCGAGAGAGCTGTTTCCAACCGACGGTCTTGCTTCCTCCGATCGGAAAGTCGTTCGCGCAACCAGTCGATGCCGTAGGCTCGCACTTGCTCTTCATCGTGACTCAAGAAGTCGTACACGCGATGATAAAAGTCGGCGTCGGGATTGCTCCATTGATTGAACTCCATCTGCGTTAGAAGGTCATCTTGGCTGTAGAGCAAGCAACAGGTGGATGGCTTGCCATCCCGACCCGCGCGCCCGATCTCTTGGTAGTACGACTCCAAGGAGCCGGGGACCTCGGCATGCAATACGAACCGGATATCCTCTTTGTCGATCCCCATGCCAAACGCATTGGTGGCTAGTACCAACGGTGCGTCTCCCCCCATGAAGCGATTTTGGATTTCATTCCGACGGTGCCGCGGCAAGTCCCCATGATAGACAACATGCGGGACTTTCAACTTCCGAAGCCGTTCACTCATCTCTTCAAGAGTTCGAATCAACGTGTAGTAAACGATTCCAGGCCCCTCTGGCCATCGTTCCACCGCATTGAGTATCGCTCTTTCCTTTTCTTCTATTCCCCAAACAGGTTCTACCTCTAGCGTTAGGTTTGGACGCTCGATCCCTTCGTGAAAGAGTTTGCACTGAGGTAGCGCGTCCCCAAAACTTGGCAGGCCGAGTTGTCGAACGATGTCCTGTTGAACGTCGGGGGTTGCCGTCGCAGTAAGGGCGATCGTGGTTGGATCCCCTAAGAGATTTCTGATCTCCCGCATTTTCGAATAGTCGGGGCGAAAGTCATGTCCCCATTCGCTGATGCAATGCGCTTCGTCGACCGCCATCAAAACGATGCGACGATGCGAAAGGACCTCGAGGAACTCCTCCTTTCGAAATCGTTCCGGTGTCACATAGAGGAGGGAGTAACGTCCCCTTTGAAGATCTCGATACCGTGCGAGCCGTTGCTCTCGATCGAGAAGGGAGTTCACCATCGTCGCGTCGATCCCCTTTCGAACCAACGTGTCGACTTGATCCTTCATCAACGCGACGAGGGGAGAGACCACGAGGGTTAAGGGAGGTGGTGCGTTGGGTGCTTTTGAAGATTCTGCAAGGACTAACGCGGGGACTTGGAAGCAGAGAGACTTCCCACCGCCGGTGGGCATCAGAACCATCGAGTGCCCCCCGGCTAAGGTGCGCTCGATGACTTGTTGTTGAGAACCGCGAAATTCAGAATAGCCGAACTGAGTTTGAAGGATCTGATGGATGGTTAGCATTGTAGTCGTAGGGTGGCCTGACGCATCGGTGCGAATATAAAGTGTCTGGGCTGTTTGGCCGAGCGTAAGCGAGGTCCGAAAATCACAACCCGTGGCGTAAGCGAGGGACAGCGCTGGCAACCAAGCATCCATCCCAGGTCTCCCAGCACGCCCTTCGTGCCTCAGGGACGTGCCACCCGACGCCTGAGATATTCCCGACAAGGGCTACGTGCACTCGCAACGCTGTCCCTCGCTTACGCCACGGGTTGTGATGGCCGAAGACGCCTGAGCCACGATATCACGATATGTCGCGCCCGAGCACATTATGTCGCGACTTCTTAAGCCTCGATGCGTGAGCCTAGGAGTTTTGCGAACTGAGCGATCCAGGTGGGATGGGCTGGCCATGCGGGGGCGGTTACGAGGTTCCCGTCGGTATGGGCTGAATCAAACTGAGCCGAGGGGCCGATGTACTTGCCACCCGATGCGGCGACTTCATATTCGACCGACGGATAACAGCTGCACTCTCGGTTTTTGAGAATCCCTGCCGCAGCAAGAATTTGCGGCCCGTGGCATATAGAAGCGATCGGCTTTTTCGCATCTGCGAAGTGGCGGACGATTTCAAGGACCTTCGGATTCATCCGGAGATACTCGGGAGCACGTCCTCCCGGGACGACCAAGGCATCGTAATCCTCAGCTTGGATGGCATCGAAATCTTGATTGAGCTGGAAACGGTGCCCCGGCTTCTCGGAATAGGTTTGGAAACCATCGAAGTCATGGATGGCGGTGGTTACGTAATCCCCCGGTTTCTTTCCGGGGCAGACCGCATCGCATTGATGCCCGATCATCAAGAGCATCTGGTAGGGGACCATGATTTCGTAGTCTTCTACGAAATCACCCACTAAAAACAAAATCTTCTTCGCCGCCATATTAAGCATCCCTTTCATACAAGACGATAACAAAAAGATCGGCCTGACTGAAGGACCCCTGCATCGATTGCTTGCTAGGTTGCGGCGAGATGTTGCCATGAATCGAAAGGATCCGTACTTTTTCCTCGGCAATCCATTCGTTAATCTGGCTTTCTAGATCGTTTATTTCTGCGTCGACGCTTTTGAAGAGCTTGACCCTTTGCATCCGTCCCCCTTTTTATCAATTCTCAAGATGTCTTCACCTACCAAGGAATGGATACGTCTCCATCCAAAGGATCATTGTATCGTCGCCCTTCGCTCCTTGGCAAAAGGGGCCGAGATCGCCGAGGGGGAATTCCGATGTTTTGCATCTCAAACCATCGATGCAGGTCACAAAATGGCGATCGCTCCCCTCCGCGCTGGCGAACCTGTTTTAAAGTATGGGTGGCCCATCGGAATTGCAACCCAGCCCATCCAACCAGGGGAACACATCCACGCTCATAATCTTCGTTGCGAACATAAGATGGACTACGAGGGACTGGCGAGTATCTCCATTCCACCTCCTACGCCAATCGTCGGTAAAACTTTTGAGGGGTTCGTTCGGCCAAGTGGCAAGGTCGGGACGAGAAACTACATCGGAGTGATTTCCACCGTCAATTGCTCCGCCTCGGTCGCACGCTATATCGCCAACCATTTCACCCCTGAGATCCTCGCCAACCATCCGAACGTCGATGGCGTCGTTCCGTTCAAACACGAG
>CAYMXM010000121.1:7421-11007 GCA_964394065.1 uncultured Pirellula sp.
AAGCACGAGAGTGGATGCGGTCTCGCCTATGAAGGGATCCGGCATCGAACTCTCAGTCGAGTTTTGGGAGGGATCGCGAAACATCCCAACATCGGTGCGTATCTCCTCGTCGGATTGGGATGCGAGCAGAACACGCTCGGGCATTTGATGAAGTCGCAAGAACTCATCACCCTTCGGATGCCAGGAGATACGGGATCGCAAGGACGGGAAGTTCCGATTATTTCGATGCAAGATATTGGGGGGACTTCGGCGACGGTTCGGAAAGGAATCGCGTTGATCGAAGAGCTTTTGCCGATCGCGAATGCTTTTACGCGAACGACGGTTCCCGCGAGCGAGATCGTGTTGGCCACGAAGTGTGGTGGGTCGGATGGTTACTCCGGAATCACCGCGAACCCGGCGTTAGGTATTGCTTCCGATCTTGTCGTTGCTGCAGGGGGAACGTCGATCCTCTCCGAGACGACCGAGCTGTACGGTGCAGAGCAACTATTCACGAAGCAGGCGGTGAGCGAAGAGGTCGCCAGGAAACTCCTTAAGAAGATGGAGTGGTGGATCGACTACACGAGCTACTACCAAGAGACATTCGATAACAACCCATCGATCGGCAACAAAGCGGGTGGGCTGACGACGATCATCGAGAAGTCCCTTGGGGCGGCTGCAAAGGGGGGGAGTACGGCGCTTCAAGAGGTGTACGACTATGGGGAACCGGTCGAGAAGAAAGGGCTCGTCATCGTCGACGCACCTGGCTTTGATCCCGTCTGCGTGACAGGAATGGTTGCAAGTGGCGCGAATGTGGTGGTCTTCACGACGGGGCGTGGAAGTTGCTTTGGGTGTAAGCCTGTTCCGACGTTGAAGGTTGCAACGAATACGGAGCTGTATCACCGGATGAGGGAAGATATGGATTTGAACATGGGGACGATTTTGGAGAACGAAACATTGTCCGAAGCGGGGGAGAGGCTGTTCGAAGCCATCTTGGAAACGGCGAGTGGAAAGAAGACAAAGAGTGAGCTGTTAGGTTATGGCGACGATGAATTTTGCCCCTGGCCGATCGGCCCGACGTTGTAGGGATTGAACCACGGAAGACACGGAAGACACGGAAAAGAAGTTTGAAGGGTGAAGTCGTAGACGTGTATTTCACACATCCTTCAAAACCGTCCCATTCCTGGAAGTCTTTATCCGTGCAATCCGTGTTATCCGTGGTTCAAAATGGTGAGACTGCTACCCAACCACTTTCTTTGTATTGGATGCACTGCAATTTGCTGAGGTCGCGGATGCCGTCGTCGACATCGAAATCGATGGCGGTCTTCGTGAGATGGTTCAAGTGGCGTTCGGCGATCTCATCAATCTCTTCGCTGGAAAGAGGTTTGTTCGCACAGGCGAGCACGAAGTAGGTCATTACCGCTTCGCAAATCTCCTGCTGCTCCGCTTCCTCTTCGATTCGCAACAACGCTCCGAGATTGTTGTCGAGGGTTTGATAGTAAAGATTTTGCGCAACGTGGAGTTGGTAGCGACGTTTCGCAGTCGAATACGAAAAGATCGATTTGATCCCGTAAAAAATCGTCGCAATGACAATCGCGATGACAAGGAAAAAGGAAGAGAGCATTTTGAGTGTCCCGAAAAGAGCGATCACCCATAATCCTCTAGCAAGCCGGCTCGACATCATCACGATCCCCCAAAGGGTCGGGATTCCGATCTTTCCTCGATCGATCCAAGTCAAACGAACTTGAGATCCAGGAAGCATCATATCGATATCCGACCTCGGTACGTTCTTGAACATCCGAATATGGAGTCGATTGGGATGGAGCATTTGGGAGAAGGCTTGCTTCTCGCGCGGCCAGAAAACGACGACTAGCCGCTGATAGATCGGAACCTCGATCTCCTTCGCCTTGTAGAAGTTCTTGAGGAGACGAACGGTTCGTCGCGTGATGATGTCCCCACGGCCGTAGACCTCAAGTCGTCGAAAGGAGGAGAAGCGTATTTTGAGTCGGACTCCCCAATGGCTTGCTAAGCCGATCGCATTTTGAATTTCGCGGGGGGAAAGGCGTCGGTAGTTGGCGTGATGCAGGGAATCCCCGATCTCCGAAAACATCCGTCGGAAGTCCACCTTGCGACGCCCCTCCAAGGTTGCTGCAAGTTGCTCTTCTCCTGCAGGCTCCTCGCTCTTAAGTGGCAAGGAGGTCTCGTCCTTACGTGGTTCGGAGGGAGGGCGTTCTTTGATTCTCGTCTTGGGTCCGCTCGTCGAGCGTTCGATAAAGTCACGGTCTGGGTCGTACTTCGCATAGAGATCCATGAGATCTTCATGGTGTTCCCGATATTTAAGGCGGACCAGTTGTTTCAGGTGGGTCGCCACTCGAAGAAACGACTCTTGACCGAGCGAAGAGGCTTCTTCAAGCGAGAGGAGAGAGTCGATCAGTTCGTTGGGAGTGAAGGGTAGGTAGTGTTCACGATCCCAATGTTCGAGCGCCACCGCAAGCTTCCCAGTCCTCCATTTCCTGGGGTTCAGCATCAGAGCTAGTGGGCGCTTGGCCATTCCCAACCTTTCTAAGCCATGTGCAAAGCTCGTTTGCGCCGTTCTTTGCGACGAGCATCATCGATCATTCCCGAGACCTTCGACACATCTTGAATGCCGATCAGTTTCAGTTCTGGATGGGAGCGATCGTTGCTGGAGATCTTAATCCCTCCGACGTTGAACATTCTTTCGAAGATTCCTTGTGTGTAGGCGATATCGTTGATGTCGATCAGTTCGATTCGATCGGAGGTTCGAATGAGGATCCCATGTTTGTGGATTAGGCGTTGCGTCGTCAGCTCGTAGTGAACGCTGATGCGTCGGTAGAAGTAGATGCAAACCGCAATGGCCCATAGGAGCAAGATGAGACCGAGTCCTATGCCCCAAAGGGTTCGTTGGTCGATGTCGGCTCCCAGTTGGCTCGGGAGGATGATCATCGCCACGAACCCTCCAAGTGTAAGTAGAGTGCATGTCACCCAAGTGCCAAGCATGGCGCGCGGGGAGTATCCCCCGGCCCAAAGTTGTTGCTCGGGTTCGGAAGCAATAGCTGCCGCATTGGCGGCCGCTGCGGTAGCAACTCGCTGGGCGGGTGTTAGATCATCCGATTGGTTCATTCGTTCCTTCCCTAAAATCTTGCAGACTCGGTAACGTCGATAATAGTAGAACGGAATTCATTCCATTAAACAACGCTTCTGATTAAAGGCTTTGGACTTCGGGCCTCGCTTGCTTTTCCCCGGGATTCGGGTGAAAATAGCTGGCATGAGAACTTGGCTCGAACCGATTCGCGAATGGTTGCGAAAAGAGGTAGTCGATTTCGGGCTACGAGAGTCGAGATTCCCCCCCCTTACAGAACTCAGGATAGAATCCAATGCGTTTTTTGCTTGCAGCAACCCTTATATTTTCGTTGGCCGGATTGACTGGTTGCGAGCCGAAGCCCTCCGCTCAAACGGGTTCGGAAACCCACAAGCACGATGGGCACGACCATGGTCCTTCCACCACCGAAGAAAAGTTTGACTCCCCTGAAGCGGAGTTCAAAGCCAAGCTTGCTAGGGCTGTTACCTACGCCCAAACGATCCAAGAGAA
>CAYMXM010000122.1:0-10995 GCA_964394065.1 uncultured Pirellula sp.
CGTCACGGTTACGGAAGTGAATGTCGCTCCGGTTCTTGCAGCAATCGGCAACCAGACCGTCAACGAACTGGCGACGTTGACCTTTACGGCAAGTGCCTCGGACGTTGATGTTCCGGTTCAGACCTTGACCTATAGCTTGCTCGGTGCACCGACTGGTGCGACGATCGATCCGCTGTCAGGGGTCTTTAGTTGGACGCCAAACGAATCCCAAGATGGAACGCACAAGTTCAAAGTTCAGGTGAGCGATGGGGTTGTGACGGTGGATGAAGAGATCACTGTCACGGTTGCCGAAGTGAATGTGGCTCCTGTTCTTGCTCCGATCGGTGCCAAGAGCATCGCTGAGGGAAGTCTCTTAACGTTCACGGCGAGTGGGACCGACAGTGATCTGCCAGCTCAAACCTTGACCTATAGCTTGAGCGGTGAACCTCTTGGTGCAGTGATCAACTCGGCTACCGGTGTCTTTACTTGGACTCCTGGCGAGGGACAACAAGGGCCCCATACGTTCACGGTTCAAGTGAGCGATGGAGCGGGTGGAACGGCGAGCGAAGTGATCACCGTTACGGTCTCTGCAGTGAACTCGAACCCTGTTCTTACTCCCATCGGGAACAAGACGGTTGCCGAAAATGCCGAGCTGACCTTTACGGCCCTCGCGTCGGACAGCGATATTCCAGCACAAACCTTGACCTTTAGCTTGGTCAATGCACCTGCTGGGGCGTCGATCACTTCCGGTGGTGTCTTTACTTGGACGCCAACGGAGGCTCAAGGGCCAGGCAGCTACACCTTCACGGTTGTGGTTAGCGATGGAGCGGGTGGAACGGCGAGCGAAGTGCTCACGGTTACCGTGACGGAAGTGAATGCTCCTCCGGTTCTTGCTCCGATCACACCTCAGGTCGTCGATGAACTGGCGACGCTATCGTTCGTTGCAACTGCTTCGGACGGCGATGTTCCTGCTCAGGCCTTGACCTATAGCTTGATCGACGCACCGGCGGGTGCGACGATCAATCCGACCACGGGTGTCTTTACTTGGACTCCTTCGGAATCGCAAAATGGCGTGCATGCCTTCACGGTTATGGTCAGCGATGGCGTGGCCTTCGATGTGGCAGATGTCATCGTGACGGTAAACGAAGTGAACGCGGCTCCTGTGGTGAGTGCACCGGTGATCCTCGGTTCGATCGCGGAAGATTCGGTTTCAGGACCGATCACGAAGGCTCAATTGCTCAGCTTTGCGAGCGATGCCGATGGGGATGCGTTGCAGGTTCTTCTACCGACGGTTGTCAATCCTTTGCATGGAACCATTGATGGTTCTGGACCGTGGACCTTCACACCCGCTCCGAACTTCTTCGGACAGGTTGCGATTACCTACCTCGTCTCCGATGGAACCGCTTCGGTTTCGGCGACTGCGTTCCTCACCGTCACTCCGGTGAACGATGCACCGGTTGGCTTGCATTACGTATCGCCGATGGCACCGCAACCAGAAGATACCATCGTGACCGGTCTGGACTTTGGTAAGTTCCCGAGCGAATTGGTTTCGGATGTCGATGATCTGGTCAACAACACCAACTTCCCATCGAGCGCATTCGTGACCACCTCGGTCTCGATCAATGGGCTACCCCCGATCTCGCCACAAGAAGCAGGTATCACGCGCCATCCTGATGGCAAGATTGATATCGATACGACGGTGGCTGCGTACCAAATCTTGGGCCAAGGTCAAATCGTGGATGTCGTCGCTTACTTCACCGTGACCGATCCGCATGGACTCTCGAGCCACGGTAGCGTGAAGTTCCAAGTCGAGGGGGGCAACGATGATCCGGTGGTGGTCAACGCGGAATCGTTCGGTGTGACCGAAGGTGGTTCTACGAACATTCGCAGCTCCGTTCTCTCGGTGACCGATGTCGATAACAGCCCTGCGCAAATCGTCTTCACCGTCACCGACTCACCGGACCATGGACAGCTCGAACTGAGCAGCAAGCCAGGGGTTGCGGTCACGAAGTTCACGCAAGCGGATGTCGATGCAGGTTTGTTGGTCTACGTCCATGACGGGTCGCAACAACCGGCTGCCGATAAGTTCGTGGTGTCGGTGAGCGACGGAACTAGTCCAGGGGTCCCACTGACGATCAACGGGTTGGTCCAGGCGATCAACGATGCACCGATCGCGAAGGGTGAGACGTTCACTTACACGGAAGACACCGTGTTTGAGGGAGTCGTTTCGGCAACCGATCTGGATGGGGATGTGTTGACCTTCGTTCTGGTGGAACCACCGACCGAAGGGAAACTAGAACTCTCTGCCGATGGCAAGTTCACCTTCACCCCGGCTAAGGATTCCTCGGCGGAAGTGGAATTCTCCTACCGCGTGTTCGATGGACGAGGTGGATCGGATGAAGCTCGGATTACGATCACAGGAACCTCGGTCAACGATGCACCGGTCGCATTCGATATCGACATGAGCGGAATTCTGGAGGATCCACTCCCAGCGGATGCAACTAACCTGACGCTTACCATCGGATCTGGGAAGTTCCCGATCGAGATGTTTGCTAAAGATGTCGATAGCACGTTGACAAAGGCATCGTTCGACTTCAACAACAAACTGGGAACCTTGGTCGGTACGGTCACGATCGATGGGGTACCTCATCGAGACGAAGTACTCACGATCTCCTACAACGAAACGACGGGAGCCCTCAGCTTCAACCCGAGTGCTTCGCCACTCTTGAAGAGCCTGCGAGCGGGTCAGATCGCTTACGTCCACATCAAGTTTGGTGTGACCGACGGCGAGCATATCGATGTTGCAAACATCACCCTCAAGGTGATCGGCGTGAATGATGCACCGACTGCGACTCCATTGCATTTGGAGAAGACCGGGACTGAGGATGTGGATATCGAAATAAATCTCTTGGATGGGGTTAGCGATGTCGATGTCGGGGATACCCTCCGCATCATCGATTTGACCGAGATGAACCATAAGTTCGGAACCGATTTCTTCAAGTTCGATGGTAACTTCTTGAAGATCCCCAATGAAGTAATGCAGCAGTTTGGGGCGGGAGACCACTATCTCAAGTTCTCCTACAAGGTAGTCGATTCGTCCGGTGGATCGCTCGACCGATTCTTGACCCTTACCATCACGGGTGACAACGATGCACCGGTGGTGGTCAATGCGAACGGGCTCAACGTCACCGAGGGTGGCGTGGTGACCGTGAGCAGCAGTGTGCTGCGAGTGACCGATGTGGACACGGCCTCTTCGGAAGTAACCTTCACAGTGATCGACGGGCCGGACAACGGGTACTTGGCCTACAAGCACAAAGATTGGTTTGAGATATCGAGCTTCACGCAAGAAGACATCGATTCGGGCAAGGTGATTTACGTCCACACCAACAAGCAAACGAGCAGCGACTCGTTCAAGCTGAGCGTCTCCGATGGAGATAATACTTTTGATCTCAGTGGATCCTTCCCTGTGACGGTCCAAGCGATCAACGATGCACCGATCGCGACCGTTGATGCGAAGTTCACCTACACGGAAGATATCGTGCTCGACACGAAAGCTGCTTCGGCGACCGATCCGGACGGAGATGTTCTGACCTATCTCTTGGTGAGCCCACCGGCCGAAGGACGGGTGGATCTCTCAGCGGATGGCAAGTTCACCTTTACACCCGCTAAGGATTCCTCGACAGAAGTGAAATTCTCCTTCCGCGTGATCGATGGACGGGGTGGATCGTCTGAGGCTTGGATTACGCTCACCGGGGAAGCGGTCAACGATGCACCTGTGGTTGGTTCGCCAGTCGATTTGGGAACGATTTCAGAGGATGATTCCGCAGGTGTGACGTTCGACTTGGCGAAGTTGCTGGAGAACACGACAGACGTCGATGGACCTAGCTTGTCGGTAAGCGATCTGTCGGTGTCAGGTGGTGGCACGTTGGTCTTGGAAGAGCCAGGTAAGTGGAGAGTGGTTCCAGGCTCGAATTTCAGCGGTATTCTCGTTCTAACCGCGAAGGTATCCGACGGAATCGTTACTTCTCCCGAAGCGTTGACGATCGGTCTCGTGACCGTGACGGCGGTGAACGACGAACCGGTCTTGACGAAGTCTTCGGTTCCGGTATTGGAAACGGGATCGGTGGTCTTGACCGGCTCGATGTTGAAAGCGACCGATGTCGACAACAGCGAATCCGAGTTGGTTTACACGATCACGAAGGCACCGGAACATGGGCGGCTTGAATTGACGACTGCTCCGGGAGTGGCCGTCTCGAGCTTCACCCAAGCTCAGCTCACCCAGGGACTACTCCGGTACGTTCATGGTGGTGGGGAGTTGTCGACCGATAGCATCGAGTTCACGTTGAGCGACGGCATCGCCGCACCGATTACCGGAACCCTTCCGATTTCGGTTACAGCGGTCAACGATCCGCCGGTAGCAAGCGACCTGGATATCAGTGGTCCGCTGGACAACCCGATTCCGGCGACTGGCCCAACGACTTTGACGCTCGGCGGGAATGTTCCTGTGTCACTCCTTGCGAGCGATGTCGATTCCCCGATCAGTTCGAGCAGCTTTGACTTTGGCATTGGTCAGAATGGTGCTCCTGCTGGAACAGTGAAGGCGACGATTACGATCGATGGTATCCGCCATCCGAACCAGAATTTGGCATTGAGCTATAACCCGACCACGGGCGCCTTGACGATCGATCCATCGCATGCGTCGAGTTCTTCCTTGCTGAAGAATCTCGGGGCTGGTCAGTTGGCCATCGTGAACATCAAGTTCACGGTTACCGACGATCATTTGGAGAGTGATACAGGGAACATCTTGTTCAAGGTGAACGGGACGAACCATCCACCAGTAGCGGTTCCAGATGCGTACGCTGCAATCGGATCCGTTGTTATGGCACTCGGTGTTCTCGCGAACGATTCCGATCCAGAGGGACAGTCCTTGACGATCACCCATGTCAATGGCACTCCGGTGGTCCAAGGGCAGGATGTCGTGTTGACAGGAATTGGAACGTTGAATGTTGCTTCGGTGGATAGCCTGACGACCAACTTCAACATTCAACCTGTGGTAGGAACTCATACCTTCACCTACACCATTTCCGACGGTGCAGGTGGATCCTCGACCACGACGGTAACCCTCATTGTCTTGCCAGGGACGGTTGCGAACCAACCACCGGTGGCTAACAATGACCAGTTCACGATGTTCGAGCGAGCGACCTTGTCGAGTAACGTTCTAGGCGATCACGGACATGGTGTCGATAGCGATCCGGATGTGGGAGATACTTTATCGACCGCGCTGGTTTCGCCACCGGCCCACGGATCGGTTACGTTGTTCGTCAACGGGAACTTCACCTACACCCCGACTTTGGGATACGTAGGAAATGACACGTTCGAGTATCAGTTGAGTGATGGCAAGGGAGGAATCGATACGGCGACCGTCACGATTACCGTCCAGAACATCAACGACCCGCCTGAGGGGACGGACAAGACGATCAGCTTCTCGCAAGCTCCGAATACGCAGACCGGTTATGTTTTAACGGTAGCTGACTTTGGATTTACCGATCCGAACGATAGTTCACCGAACGATAACGATCTCGATTCGGTCGTGATCACCACGCTACCGACGGCAGGTCAGTTGCTTTTCAATAACGATCCGGTGGTGGCGAACCAAACGGTGAGTGTGGCAGATATCATCGACGGTAAGTTGAAGTTTGTCGGAGCGAGCAACGGATACGGAGTGGGCTATAGCAGCTTCACCTTCCAAGTCGTCGACGATGGTGGGACTTTGAATGGCGGTTCCAATATCGATCCGACGCCGAACAAGATCACGTTCAATGTGAACTCGACCGATACGACAGCGCCACGGATCACTGGCGTCTACGTCAACTCAACTGCGTGGGAGAGTGTATTCCGAGATTACGCTGATGGTGGATTCGGTGGAAGCGCAATTGGATATAAGGTTCCAACCGGTACTAACCAAGCGATGTCTCTTCCTTGGATCGGCATGAACGAGATCATCGTTCAGTTCGATTCCAATGTGGGTGGTAGTCTGGACGTCGGAGACTTCCGACTCTCGGCATCTACCGCAGGTATCACATTCGATGGTTCTACGTCCATTATCCCGACGGTGACTCGCGTCGAGTACGACAGTAGCAACAACACTGCGAGGCTTACATTAAGCCGATCGATCGATGCTGCTACAATCGTTCTGGAAGTGCTTTCGCAAGGGGTCTTCGATGTATCTGGAAACCAACTGGATGGAGAGTGGCTGGACGATCAGAGCTCTATTTCTGGTGATGGTGTCTCAGGTGGAGACTTTAGCTTCCGAATGCACGTGATCCCCGGTAAGGTCAATCAAGTGATTCCGAACAATGCGTACAACAATACGACGGTAGTTGCATCGATAGAGGGACAGACGATCCAAAGTCTTTACAATGAATATCTCTATGGGGGCGGGTTTGTGTCACAGGGCTATTCGATCTTTGCGGATCTGAATGGATCTGGAGAGTTCATTAGCGGCTCCGACTACGATTACATGCGGCAGCGTGCTTCAAGCCGTTTGCTAAAACCTTAATAATTTCATTGGCCTCGGCACGGCTGAGCATTATCAGTGGGGCTCCAACAGGCCCCCTGGTAGTTCGGCCGGAGTCGGATATAACACTTTTTTTGATCGACAATACTACTTTTTTGAGAATGATCCTATGAGACAATTTTTGCTTGGCATTTGTTGCGTGCTCACGATGTTGATGGGGACAGCACGGTCGCAGTTTATCGTGACCGTTGGAAACGGAGATGGACTCACCACTCCGATCCAGGTTGTCGCTGGGCAGCAGGCGGTTGTTCCTGTTTTTGTCCACTTTGGTACACAGTTAGAAGTCGACACATTCGACGTCTCTACTTTTTCATCGGCATTTGATTTCCAACCAGTAGGTTGGGGACACGATTCGACCGCGTTCAACCTTAGCTCTCTCTCGATTACACCCATCGTGCCGGGGAGCAGTCAGGATACTCCTCTTCTCAATCCCCCCCCTATATTTAATTTTGACACTCGTTTCACAACGTCTTTCTCGCCGAATTTCGGCATGTCAACGACCCCTACCCATCTATTCAATATGAACTTTACTGTCCCCATGACAGCCGCCGAAGGGGTTTACAGTATTAATCTAGTTACGGTGCCAACTCCTTCTAATGCCACCTATGTCTCAGTGGTTCAGGAAGCGACGAACAACCCTTCCGGTTTTTACGGTATACTAGGTGCTCAAGGTGGGGAGTCCCCGCAAGGAGCGATTGTGGCCTTCAATGGGTCCATATCCATTTCTGCGGTTCCCGAGCCGACATCGTTGGCGTTGCTCGGAGTTCTTGGAGTCGGTGGTGTCGCTTGGCGACGTGGTCGTCGATTGTTGGTGAAGGGGTAGAACGGAATTCATTCCGTTCAACAACGCTTCCATTTACTCCCCCCGATGAACGTATTGGGGGTTTTTTATTGAGGGCTGGATGGGAGCAGGCTTGAGACTTGAGGAAGAAGAGGGCTTTGACCGTAGGTCAAGGAAAGGTAGCCCCGGGTAGGGGCGTCTTGTTCGGCGACAGTTAGAATTCCACTTTAGCCTCGAACGCATCTGCGATCCCTCAGGTAAATGGGAATCCCCTCTTCCCCAAGCCTATTCGTAAGATTCGTTCGATTCGTGGTTCTTCCCGCAGCCTCTCTACTTTTTCATTCCCGTATCGACCAAAACCCATTGGTCTTTTTGAAATCGATCGGAGACGGAGCCTTGGGGGGAGCGGGTGCTGATGGAGGGGCGAAGGTGGATTGCGTTTAGCCCCCAGACGTTCATCCCTAAGGTGGACGATGCAGAGGCCAGGTCGGTCTCGGGGGTGAGCAGCTCGCTTCGAGGAATAGCAATCTCGGCATTCCAGCCTGATTCCGTTTCGGAAACGGCGACGTACCAGACAGGATTCCAGGATCGAATATCATTGAACTGATCGCTCGTCTCGCCATCCCGATTCCAAGCCAACTCAAACCAAGTCGCGTAATCCCGATCGAGATCTATTCGCAAGCGGATTTGTTCTTGATCGACCTGCACCATGTCGTAGTTTCGCTTCGCTAACGCACGCTCCTCCGAGCTCCCTGTCGAAGCGGTCACTTCACTGAAAAGGTAAAAGAACTCCTCATCCTGCGCAAGGTAGATCGAACTGGTTCCCGAATCCTCTCCCCATGGATCGCGAAGTACGATCTGGGGGGATGCGGGCCACACCCCTTCCTCGCGAACTCCATCGAGATGGGGACGTGAGCCGGTGGGAGGAACCTTGGGGAACTCTTCGCTTCGACCGATATTCGTGGGTTGGTTGTTAAACGCATAAAGGCGTTGCTCTTGTTGACGAACATGTTGAAACTCCAGCAGCGGGAGGTTCGGAGCTGGCCAGAGTCTGGCGAGTTCAATTTCGGCTACATCGGGAACCACACCCGTTGCGCGGAGGGACCGATAGCGAGATGCGATCAACCAACCGAATTGATTCTCCTCACGCTTGTTTCTCCATTCCCCCGGAAAACGACCTAACATGCGATGAAACTCTGGAAGTCCACTCCCCACCGAAACAGGGATCCTGCGAGGAGCATGGGAGTAGCTGGCCTGCTGGACCATCGATGGCTCGTTCCCGGTATGCTCGGTCATTTTGACGAATGGAGATGATGTCACCGAATGAGTCGGCGTGACCACGTTCTCCTCTACCCGACTCTCCATCTGTTGGATCCGATTTGCAATCAGCCGTTGCGCTTCCAAACTACCGTGATACTGCATCAACTCTAAAGTAGCCGCCTCTGCAAAATAGCTGTTCTGCCCCTCTGCGAGAATCAATTCCAACGCAGCAAACCAGTGGTTCCAGTTCTCTAGTTGGCGATTGCGAATCGCGATTTCGTACAGAACGGGAAATCGGTTCGCCGTTTCAATCCCCCGCATCGCGTTTAGCAGTCTCTCTTCCCAATTCCGATCCCGTACCAAGGGATTGAAATTGCTCTCAGGAACGAATTGCTGATACTCGTACCAGGCGGATGTCTTCAAAATTGTATTTGCACGCCCGACTCCCAAGGGACGTTCGGTCAGCTGTGTGGTCGAACCCATCGACAGCGAATCAAACGGATCCTTGATCGTCGTATAACGGGTCCCTAGCGTTCGATAATAGTACTTTTCTCCACCCTTGGGGTAGCTTGAAACTTCATACGGAGAAGCGATGTTCTGGATCGGAAACAGGATTTCCCCAAGAACTCCCCCCGAAGCCTCTATCAAACTCGATCGAGAGAAATGAAGCCCCCCACTTCGAGTTCCGCGATAGAGAACCCTCACCACATCCCACTGCGTGTTGGGAATGCCACTCTCTTCCGAGAATAGGTGATACTCACGACGCCGGCTCCAGGTCGTTGCAAGCTCGATCGCTTCGGAGAGCTTGCTTTGTAGCTCTCCCCCCGAGAAGGGACAATCGTTGATGAGTACATCGGGTTGATAGCTCCGAATCGCATGAACAAGTCGACGCACCAAAGTCGATTGTGGAGGTGTATGCATAGCACCCAGGGATTGATAATGGACCAGATCCGAACGGCGCGGCGCATGAAGATGGGAGCTGACGGGATGCGACCTCCAAGTATCGGATGCAATCAATCCGAGTTGTTGCCCCGCCTCCGCGATTCGAGCTCCCGATTCGGGCTGGCTACTCGATCGCTCCTCGATGTTCTGATCATGGACGACGATGGCTGCAGAGGCTCGTCTTGCATCGTGAACCGTATGCGCCAACGCTTCCCATGCGACACTCTTTGTCGTCGAAGCGAGATTCAGAACTGCCACCCGGCGCGTCGAACCGTGAGAAAGGCTCCAAGCGGTTCCCCCATTGCGTGAAAGATAAATCGACCCGCCTTCCCCGCAAGCCATCAAGACCGATTCATCCAACGCATGGATGGAATGGAGATGAGGAGATTGTGGGGTGGGAACAACATTCCAAGTCTTTCCACGATCGGAAGAGTGCCAGACGACGGTTCCTGGATCTCCCGCCAGCCATCGATGATCTCCTGCCGAAGTGATGCTGTGGAAATCGATAAGTTCCATGTCGGATGCAGTTCCAGGAACAGAAACCTGTTCCCAGTTTTCCCCATCCCTCGATCGCTGAAGAAAACCACCGGAACCTCCTATCCACCACTCACCATCGATGCAGCGACAGAAGCGATAGGACTGATAAGGGGTCATCGGAACATTCAACGGCTGAAAGGTCGAGCCATCCCAACTCGCATACCCTCGCCCTAAACGGTCGATCGCGACTAGCTGGGGAGGTGACTTGAGTTGGGGATGTGGCCCGGGAGTCTCGCCCGGAACAGCATTGGCAACTCCGGGCGAGAAGCCCGGGCCACGGTAGGAGTAGGGAGCTTGGTAGACTCCTAATGCTTGGAGATGTCCGCAGGGGAGTTGCATCGAGGTCCAAGTCTTCCCACCATCCGCCGTCGAGAAAAGAGAGGATTGATAAGTATTCGACCAATCTCCCCAAGCGATCCAAGTTCCTGGATTCAACGCATGTATGCCGAGTAAACGAGGGAGCGTGGTGTGGATCCGGTCCCAGGATTCTCCCCCATTCGTCGTTACCTGGATTTCCCCAACACTCCGCAACGTCAAGGGTTCAATCGTTCCCCCCACCACCATTCCTTTTCCATCCCCTTGGATGTGAACGTCGTAGAGAGTTTTCTCGCTTCGCTGTGCGACCGAATTCCACGTTCGACCTCCGTTGGAGGTGTAAAGAATCAGCCCTCGATCGCCGACCGCAACCGCTTGGTCGAGACTCTGCACATGGCAATCTCGAATCGTTCCATCGGCAACCGCAGTGGAGCGATGCTGAGCAAGGACGGGGGCTGCGCAGAAGATGGTAAGTACGAGATAGCAAAGGAGAAAATGAATGCTGTGGCGTGGGCGCGGCGCACTTAAGATTTCGGCTCCCTTCGCCCTCTTTGGGGGAGAAGGGCTGGGGATGAGGGGGCAGCGGCTTAGTAAACAATGGCTT
>CAYMXM010000123.1:0-10967 GCA_964394065.1 uncultured Pirellula sp.
TTATCACTCCAACAAGCGGCCTAAAATTTACTTAACGGCGTTGGGTGAGGGGTAGCAGTGATAGGAACAATAGCCGAGTTTAAAAGCAGCCAACTACACTACCGGTGTGTTCCGTGGTCGCTTTGGGCGCTTAGGTGATTGCAATAAAAACGAGGATTGACTCGCAATCTCGATCTGAACCAGAATCAGCGACCACTTCACACACCCTACGACTAGACCTCCACTCCCTAGAGCAATCCCAACCACTTTCGTCCGGTCCAGAATAAGGTCAGTAGCAGGATGATGCCTCCCATGATCCATGGATGAGCCCAGATGTGCCATCGCTTGACCGCGATCGGTGGGTCTGGGACTTGAAGGACGAGATCGGTCAACGAATTCAACTGCTCCAATGCGACCATCGAGCCTCGGGAAACTTTGGCGAGTTCCTCCAAAACCATCGGCTTGGCGGCCCTTCCAATCGGTTCTTGGGCTGTTCCCTGCACGAAGAACTCTGCCTCCAATATCCCGGAGGTTTCGGGGGCTGCGATCCGTACTTTGTGCAGGCCTGGCTCTTCGACTGCAAAGGTCCCTTCAAACAACCCCCAGTTGTCGGCTCCCCCGCCTTGCAATTGAACCACTGCCCCCTCTCTCGACGGGGACTCGATCTTTGCCGTCACTCTCCCCGAGGCCAGCGGCTCTCCTGCGTCGTTCATCACATTGGCTTTTAGGGAAAGGACCTGTCCCACCTGAGGAGATTCAGGGGAATAAAAGAAGCGGATCGATTCCCCTTTGGCCATGTTCCGTTGATACGCCATCCAACGAACGACTTGCCCCCAAAAACGATAGTGATATTTGTCTTCGACTCCCCGTCGCCATCTCCAAGCGCCATCGGTCGCCATATAGAGGACTTTGCCAGCCCCAAAGGTACGAGTCACTATGAGTGGTAAACGTCCGTATTCGTTGGCGACCTCTTGGTGAACTGCTAGTGTTTCGGCCCCCGCTTTGGAACGAACCAACGAGGCATACCACTGAAAGCCGGGGAGCGTTGCCCAGACGTCTCGATTGTCTTCATCCGTATCGGCGAGCTTGGTGAGCAAGCTTCTTCGTCCCGTTTCGGTAAGCTCATAGTGCATGGCGAGTGTGGCACCCACACCTTCGGGATATCGCGAGTCTGGTACAACGGGGATCAAGGGTTCTAGGGGAGAGTCGGCGAGTGTCTGTTGCAAACCGTAGGATCCCGGCAGGAAGACCAAACCGCTGGCTTGAAACTCGACGAGCCCTCGCAGCATTTTGCAGGTGTCTTCGGTTAACTGTTTCTCGCCGATCCCTATGTCCCCGAGAAAGACGACGTCATAGACGGCGAGCTCTTCTGGTTTCGTCGGAAACTCCGCGATGTAATCCCGGTTTCCTCCCCCAACTTTTTCGAGGTGGGGATGAAGAAGAAGGCAGGAAACCTCCACGCCGGTATCTCGCGACAAGGCGTTTCTCAAGTACCGATACTCCCACCTTGGATAGGTGTCGACGATCAGTACTTTCAGCTTCTCTTCCCGAATGGAGATCGGTGCGGTGAGGGTGTTGTTTTCACGCATCCTTTCTTCTGGAAAGCCCGCTACCTGGATCGATACGTTGAACTCCCCTGGAGCCTCGGGGGTCCAGGCGATCGAGTCGGTGGTTTTGCTCATCGGAGCCAAACGAACCTCCTTGACCTCTTTCTTTCCATCGCTGAACTCCATCGTGACCTGTGCGACATGTTCGCGGGGCAAGGAGGATTCGATGGTGAAAGGGACTCGAATTCCTTTGTTCACCACTCCGAAGGTGGGAAGATCCAAAGTGGTGACCTCAAGGTCGGGGAGTCGCGATTCGGAACCGACAGGAACAGCGAATATTGGAACATTGGAGGATCGGTACTCCGCTGCGGTTTCGATGGGAGGAACGCCTCGGTTCCAGTCTCCATCGGAGGCGAGGATGACGGCTTGAACGGAGGGGTGCGCCACCAACGCGTTGCGGAGAGCGCCGCTGAGATCGGAACTCCCCGATTCGGTTTGCGAAGGAAATGGTTCCAGTTTCACGTCGAAGCGATCTTGCAATCCTTTCCAGGAATCCATCGACGCTAAGCTGGCGACCGCTTCCGAACGGGAGATAAGGTCGTCTTCGCTCCCAAGAGGACGAGAAACATCCTTCGTTTCCATGCTCCGGCTTTGGTCGATCAATACGACTACTTGGGGTTTTTCGACCGGACGAAATTCTTGGATCCACTCCGGTTGATGAAGCGAAAAAAGAATGAGGCCGATGATGGTGAGGCGAAAGAGTTCCAGCGTCAGAACACCTCGGCGATATCGGCTCCGTCTCCAATTCCAATAGCCTAGTCCGATCGCCAAAAGGATGACGATCGCCGAAATCGCGACGAGCCACGGGGAGCTGGAAAAGGTGAGGTAGGAACGGAGGGATGGAGCCATTGGAATAGTGTAGTTTACGCGTCGATTCCGGGGAGTGTTGGAGAAGGGGGAACCACGGAATACACGGAAAGAAAACTGAAGGAATAAGGCTTAAGACTTAAGGAAGAATAGGGGGGACTTAACCGCAGGGGACGCGGAGGTTCGCAGAGGAGGACTCAAGGGGAGCGGATATCTAAGCCGCTCCGCTACTATTCGTAGGATTCGTCTGATTCGTGGTTCTTTTCTTCCACGAACCTCTCGCCGCGAGCGGAGGGCTTGAAGTGCCATGAATGGAGGGGCTGGCTCACCGCGTTGGTAGGGGCTTTGATTGGAAGCGTTGTTTAACGGAATGAATTCCGTTCTACATTGTGCGGATATCTAAGCCGCTCCACGGCGTGCCTCAGGCGTTGCACTTATCATCGATTTATCAAAATCGATTCGCATGCGTCGCAGACCATTTGGGCGTCTATGGAAAGCATCGGCTGAAGGTTTCGTTTTCTCTCTGAACGCTCTTCCTTCCGGAGCCGTAGGTTTTGAACCGTCCGATGTTTGGCCCCTAACGGTCCCACACGTTCGGCGGGCATCGGGCCGATGAGGGCTACAGTGGGGGTGTCGACTGCGACAGATAGGTGCATCGGTCCGGTGTCGGCTCCGACGAAGAGGCTTGCTCGCTTGAGGAGGCTCCGAAGCTGCGTTAGCGTCGTGAAGGGGGCCAAGAAGGATGCGTCAGAAGCATCCACCACAACTGCTTCGGCGAGAGCTCGTTCGCAATCGCCACTCCACAGAACGAGCGTAGGGAGGTTCCATCGCTGATGCAAGTAGCGAGCCACCGCAGCGTATCGATCGGTTGGCCACATCTTGCTGACCCAACCAGCTCCGACATTGATTACAGCAAAAGGAGAGTCACCAAAAATTTCGCGGGTCAAGCTCTCGGCGAACCTTTGATCCTCCTCAAACTCGGAAAGGTTGTACTCGACGATCGGTTTCGTTACACCTAATGGGGTGAGGAGTTCGAGGGATCGCATTACAACATGCTTTTCCTGGGGCTTGACCAAGGTGTTGTTCAGCCAGGAGCTGCACTCCCTTCCTTCGTACTCCCCCGGGGAAAAGCCGATCCGCATTTTTGCACCCGAAAGATAGGATAGCAAAGAGCTCTTCGCGAGGCCTTGCACATCGATCGCAATATCGGGGCGAACACTTCGAGCACGCCTGACTGCCGATAAGAACGAGCTCGGGGTCCGGAGCGATAGCTTGGGAATGACGAGGAGCTCGTCGATCGCAGGGTGCCCCGCTAAAAGGTGTGCCGGTCCTTGCTGGACAATCCAACTGATTCTCGCTTCTGGAAAAGCTCTTCGGAGGGCGCAAGCAACCGGGACACTCAAAATGACGTCCCCGATTGCAGATAGCCTTGCCAAAAGGATACTTTGAGTCATTACCTAGGAATCGTTCGGTTTGGTTTGTTCAACCACAGAGGTACAGAAAACACTTCGTACCGCTCTGTTTCCGACCGGCGACAGCCTCTGCGTTTCCAACCGGCGATATGATACTCGAAGTCTGGGTATTCAGGCGAGAGGTAGATGAAATACCCTCCCGGCCTAGTGCATCGGTGTGAATGCAAGGTGTGAATGCAAGATGTTTGGGATGTTTGTCCCACGCGCAAGCGAGCCCCGAAAATCACAACCCGAAGCGTTAGCGAGGGACAGCGCTGGCAACCATGCATCCAAAGCGAGGTCTCGCAGCACGCCCTTCGTGCCTCAGGGACGTGCCACCCGACGCCCGAAACATTCCCGACAAGGCTCTCGCTCACTCGCGACGCTATCCCTCGCTAACGCGTCGGGTTGTGATGAGGGGACGCTCCGCGTCCGCTCCCTTAACACCGATGCCAGCCCACCCTGTCCACTCACCTAACGTTAGCGCCTCGTTCCCCCCTCGAAGGGAGAGAACTCCGCCCAAACGGGGAGGTGCATGCTGATCTGCATTGATTGATCATAAGAGAGGTTTAATTGCCGTAGGAAGTCGATAACGCCTGATCGTCCAGTGAATTCGTCGGTCGACCTCGCCGGAAAGAGGATATTGTCGAGCATCCACTCTCCCGATACGGTCGTTGCGACCTCTTCCAAGGCCATGGTCATGTTGAGACCCGCAACCTCCTGCAATTGCTGGGACGAGCTGGAGAAATCTCCAAGCACGATGATGTCGTCTTCTAGCCGCCCATCCTGCCGTACACTTCGCACGATCGCAGGAAGGAGCCCTCGTTCTCGCTCTGCTGAATTCGGATCGATACGAACATTGACAAGGCTAAACGTGAAGGCTTCGGTCGGTTGAAGATTCTTAACCCGGAACCAACCGACAATGGGTTCGTAATCGATCAAGTTCTGCGGGTCTTCGAGGGTATAAAGTTGGTCTCGATCGGTCTCAATTCTTGTTGCATCGAACAGGAAAGCAAATTGCTGCTTCTTCCCATCGGGTCCCACGTGTGGGCCGAGAGCGTAGTCGTAGCGTCGATCGCTCATATTGATCCGGTCGACAAGGGCAGGGACTAGACCGCTATGCCTGGCATCGATGTGCTGAAGCGCGATCACGTCGAACTGACGAATGATCCGAGCTAACGTTTCGACGACAGGGCGTTTTTGAAGCTTCGATTCATTGAACGAATGAAGATTGAAGCTTGCGATGCGAATACAAGCTGGCTCGTTGACATGCGCCGTTGAGAGCGCGTTCTTCTGGGAGGTGAGAGAAGACCTCGGGACCTGTCCCACCACTCCAAGAGTTGGAAAGCTATTAGCGATGGGGTTCTGGTTCGCTCGCTGAACATCCGGAATGGAGGAATTGGAGCGGGGAGCCTCGATTTTCTCGTCAAGCCACGGGGAATTCGACGAGCTGGAGTCGGAGGAATCGAGCTGGGGGGAACTCGTCACCTTTTGCAGTCGCAGGTCCTGCCAACCGATTAACGTGTAGTGCTGCGAGAGATAGTAGACCGCCGGGATAGCGATTAGGAGAGCGATCGTACGTATGCGGAAGAGACTCATTTTCCTGGATCGATTCAGGTCGTCGCCCAACAACCATGTGGAGACTTCTCGAATCCCATCGGCAGTCCCCCTCCCGGACCTTCCCAATTTCAGCCAGCATATCTGGAATGAGGAAGGGTAAGGAAGGAAAGGGAGGAATGTAGGGGAGCCACGGAATGCAGGGGAGGTAAGGTGTAAGGTGTAAGGTGTAAGGTGTAAGGTGTAAGGTGTAAGAGGGAAGAGGGAAGAGGGAAGTGGGAAGTGGGCTTTGCCTGGGCTGTCAAAAAGTTGGTGTTGACATGGATTTTCGTGCAGCCATTTTTATTCCGCAGCCGCCGTTATCGTCCGACCGGGGCTCGTCCCCGTTGGACGCCGCTTTGGCGCCTTAGCACGCGCTGCGCTTTACATCTCTGCTCCCCTCGCCCCGCTTCGGGGAGAGGGCCGGGGGTGAGAGGTAGAAGTGTTAGGAACAATAGCCGAGTTTAAGTTGCGAACTCCACTTCCGGTGCCGCTTTAGGTGCGAAAGTGATTGCAATGGAAGGGAGGATTGGGTCGCCATCTCGATCTGAACCAGAAGCAGCGGCCACTTCACACACCCTACGACTACGCCCCCACTACGCAGCGAGGCTTTTTGAACCACTTTCTTTTTTGTGCGTATAGGCACGTTTCCCGTTGGAATTCATGAGGACCGGGTTCTCCATTTCTCAAATTCTAAACTACAATTGTTTTTCCCCTCCCTCCTCTCCCCGCCCAACAACGCCCGTTTCGACGACGATTTAATCGCTTATTTTGGAGTATATGCATGAATTCGCAGAGTTCGCAGAGAACGTCCATGCCTTGGTTGTGGCTTCTCGCGATCGGGCTGTTTGCTGTTGGAGCATGGTATGTTTTGAATCGACCTTCCGCGAAACCGACAGCATCAAATTCACTTACGGAAGGAACTAAAGACCAACCTACCCCTCCTAAAGTCGTTGTCGGTATCCCCCTCAAAATGAAGATCGTCGTCTGGGATGAATTCGTCGCGCGACTCGAAGCGATCGACTCGGTCGATGTCCGAGCCCGCGTCAGTGGCTACCTCGCCTCGACTCACTTCAAAGAGGGGCAAGATGTCACCGCAGGAGAATTGCTCGCCGTGATCGATCGACGTCCCTTTGTCGCCGAAATGAAACGAATCGATGGGGATCTCTCGGAAGCCCAAGGGAAACGTGCGCAGGCGGAAGCGGCTGTTGTCCAAGCAAAAGCAGAAGCGGATCGAGCCGCAGCGCACCGGGACCTTACTCGCAAACAACTAGAACGAAATCAATCCCTCCGGCGCCAGAATGCGATTTCGCAAGAGGATTTCGATGTCGCAGAAGCCGCTTCCTTTGAGGCTGTTGCCGATGTCAGTGTTGCCCAAAGCAAGATCGAATCAGCCAACGCGAACCTTGTAGCCGCTAAGGCTGCCGAAGAAGTCGCGCAAGCGAACCTAGAGATAGCCAGACTCAACCTAACATTCACCGAAATTCGGGCGCCGATCTCAGGACGGATCAGCCGCCGATTTGTCACCGAAGGAAACATGATCAGTGGCGGCAGCAGCGAATCGACTCTACTTACGAACATCGTTTCCCTAGACCCGATTCACTGCTACTTCGATGCAGATGAAAAGACCTATCTGAAATACATGCAACTGAATCGCGAGGGGAAACGCCCCAGCAGTCGAGAAGTTCGCAACCCGGTCTACGTCGCCCTTGCAAACGATAAAAATGCCTTTCCTTACGAAGGGCATATGGACTTCGTCGACAACCGTGTCGATCGGCAAACCGGAACGATTCGGGGACGGGCAATTCTCCCCAACGAAGAACGCAACCTTACTCCTGGAATGTTCGCTCGACTCCTTCTTCCTGGCTCCCCGCCCCAAGAAACGCTCCTCATCCCCGACAAAGCGGTCGGGACCGATCAAACGGAAAAATTCGTTTTCGTCGTCAACGAAAAAAACGAAGTCGAGAAGCGTTTCGTCCAAATCGGACCGATCTCTCACGGCCTTCGCGTAGTCCAAAGTGGACTCGACGGCTCCGAACGAGTGATCACGAGCGGTATGCAGCGAGCCAAAGAGAAAGAGTTGGTCTCTTTTGACGAGCTGGAAGCTATCGTCGCGTCGAAGTCGTCCTACCCCGAGAAATACGAGCCGTTCGAAAAGGACCTCACTCCACCTCGCAGGACCGCGGCTAACGTGCGCATGCCCGATGGTACCGAGCTTCCAACACCTCTCAAAAACATCCCCCCCGTAGGTGTTGCCACTCCATTGCCCGAAGATTCCACTAGCACGAATTCGGGGCAATAAGGATGCGTATCGCTCGATTCTTTATCGACCGCCCGATTTTCGCGACGGTGATCTCTTTGATCATCGTGATCGTCGGAGCGATCGCGTACGTCAATCTACCCGTTTCGCAGTACCCCGAAGTCGTCCCACCCACAATCGTTGTTCGCGCCAGCTATCCCGGCGCCTCCCCGGAGGTGATCGCCGACTCGGTGGCAACGCCGATCGAACAAGAGGTCAACGGGGTCGAAGACATGCTTTACATGTCTTCGCAATGTACGACCGATGGAGCGATGACTCTCACCGTCACCTTCAAACTCGGAACCGATCTAAACGTCGCTCAGGTTCTCGTTCAAAACCGAGTTGCGGTCGCACTTCCTCGTTTACCGGAAGAAGTTCGCCGTTTGGGGGTGACGACGATTAAATCCTCCCCCGACCTGCTCCTGGTCGTTCACTTGACCTCCCCGACAGGAAAATACAACCAGCTTTACGTCGGCAACTACGGGTTGATCCAAATGCGGGATGCGCTCGCTCGGGTCGATGGTGTCGGGGACGTGAATATCATCGGGCTTCGGGAATACAGCATGCGGGTATGGCTCAACCCCGAGCAGTTGGCCCACTTGTCGATGACAGCGGGTGAGGTCGTACGCGCCTTGCAGGAGCAGAACATCCAAGTCGCCTCGGGGGTGATCGGGCAACGCCCCGTCCCGAGTGGCGGCGCTTTTCAACTAACGGTCAACACCCTCGGTCGCCTCATCGAACCAGAGCAGTTTGAAAACATCATCATTCGAACTGGGGAAGATGGACGAGTCGTCCGAGTTCGGGACGTCGCCCGCATCGAGTTGGGAGCGCGCGATTACTCGTCCGATGGGAACCTCGATAACCAACCTGCCGTAGCCTTGATCATCGCGCAGCGACCTGGCTCCAACTCCTTAGCAACCGCTGAACGGGTGGAAAAGTTGATGGAGGAAAGGTCGAAGACGTTTCCTGAGGGGATCGAATACAAGATCGTTTACAACCCAACGGTTTTCGTCCGTGAATCGATCGCAGCAGTGATCCATACGCTCTATGAAGCCGTCATCCTGGTCGTGATCGTCGTTCTGGTCTTTCTCCAGAATTGGCGTGCTAGCTTGATCCCCCTCCTCGCGATTCCTGTCTCCTTGATCGGAACTTTCGCGGCGATGTCGGCCTTCGGATTCTCTCTCAACATCCTTTCCCTCTTCGGACTGGTTCTCGCGATCGGGATCGTTGTCGACGACGCCATCGTCGTGGTCGAGAATGTGGAGCGGCATATCGGGGAAGGCTTAAGCCCGCGCGAGGCGAGCTACAAAGCGATGGAGGAAGTAACCCCTGCGGTGATCGCCATCGCGGTGGGGTTGTCGGCGGTTTTCGTACCGACCGCCTTCATCTCGGGGCTCACGGGCCAATTCTATCGGCAATTTGCGTTGACAATCGCCGTTTCGACGATGATCTCCGCATTGAACTCGTTGACCCTCGCCCCTGCCCTCTGCGCAATCCTTCTTAGACCACACGATGCACCGAAGGATTGGTTTACGAAGTTTTGGGATTTCCTCTTCGGATGGTTCTTTAACCTGTTCAATCGAGCTTTTGAAGCGACGACCAAGCTATACAGCAACGCGATCCACTGGACCATTCGGAACCCGATTTGGCCGATGGGTGTCTACGGCATTCTCATCCTCGCGACGATCATTGGGTTTCAGCGAACTCCGACTGGCTTCATTCCTAAGCAGGATATGGCCTACTTGATCACCATGGTGCAACTCCCCGACGGCTCCTCGGTCGAGCGTTCCGCAGAAGTCGTGACCGAGGTGGTGGACATCATCAAGAAGCACCCCGCCGTCGCCCATGCGGTTTCTTACGCGGGATATTCGGGAACGACCCGGAGCGCGAGCCCGAACTACGGTTCAATCTTCGTCCTCCCGAAATCGTTCGAAGAGCGTGGTCATCACGGGTACACGGCGGATGTGATTCAGAAAGATCTTCAAAAGGAGCTGTCGAAGATCACCGAAGCTGCGGTCTTCGTCATCTCCCCTCCACCGGTTCGAGGGCTTGGAACGGCGGGTGGGATCAAGTTTTTGGTCCAGGACCGCGTTGGGTACGGCTATCTGGAACTGCAAGAAGCGACGGGCAATCTGATCAAAGCCTGCAATGCAGATCCCGATTTGACGAACGTCTTTACCACCTATCGAGCGACCACGCCCCAGTTGTTTGCGGATGTCGATCGGGTCAAAGCGAGCATGCTCGACGTTCCGATCGCCAACATCTTCGAAGCGATGCAAATCAATCTCGGATCGGCTTACGCAAACGATTTCAATATGTTTGGAAGAACATTTCAAGTTCGCGTCCAATCCGAGGGAGAGTACCGTCAAAACGCCGAGGACATCTCGCAGTTCAAAGTCCGCAGCCGTGAAGGGGCTATGGTTCCTCTCGGCTCTGTGTTGGATGTCCAGTGGCGAAGCGGCCCGGACCGAGTGGTTCGATACAACATGTATCCGGCTGCGGAAGTTCAGGGAGACGCGGCGGTAGGAAAGAGTTCCGGACAAGCGATCGCGGCGGTAGAGCGATTGGCGAGCGAAGTCTTGCCTCCCGGTATGCAGATCGAGTGGACCGATATCGCCTATCAGCAACAACTCGCGGGGAACACGGCGATCTTTATTTTCCCCCTTTGCGTCCTCTTCGTCTTCCTCGTTCACTCGGCGGAGTACGAAAGTTGGTTGCTCCCTCTTGCGATCATCATGATCGCTCCGGTCTGTCTCCCGTTTGCTTTGGGAGGAACCGTTGCACGGGGGATGGATAACAATTTGATATCCCAAATCGGGTTTATCGTGTTGATCGGGTTAGCGGCGAAGAACGCGGTCTTGATCGTCGAGTTTGCGAAGCAGCAGGAAGAAGAGGGGCACGACCGATTCTCAGCCGCTCAAGAGGCCTGTCGTTTGCGACTTCGCCCGATCGTGATGACCTCCCTCGCCTTCATCCTCGGGGTCCTGCCGATGGTAAGAGCCCACGGTGCAGGAGCCGAAATCCGCCAAGCGTTAGGAACCGCAGTTTTTGCCGGGATGTCCGGAGTAACCTTGTTTGGATTGTTTTTAACCCCGACATTCTATGTACTCCTCAGGGGGCTACGGCCGGGGAATAGGCGCGAGGAGGCCTGACGCATCGGGGTAAGGGGAGACGCGAAGCGTCCCCCCATCACAACCCGTGGCGTAAGCGAGGGACAGCGTCGCGAGT
>CAYMXM010000124.1:0-10941 GCA_964394065.1 uncultured Pirellula sp.
CCTCTTAGCCCGGAGGGCGGCACATCTTTGCCGGTGGTGTAAACCACCGGATAGAGGACCGATATCTTCTTGAGCCCGGAGGGGGGCACATACGGATTTCCTGGAGGCCCGAGATCCAGATGTGCCGCCCTCCGGGCTAGAGAGGGAGTGTTGCCTAATTACCGGTGGTTTACACCACCGGCAAAGATGTATCGCCCTCCGGGCTCCAGAAAGGAGCATTCTGATGAAGCTATCTGCGGGCTTACGCCCGCAGCTATGTGCTGCCATCGCTTCGCGATTCAATACCGAGAGAGTGTGACTCGAAAGAAACGCTCTTTCAGCGCAAACCCCCTCACCCCCAGCCCCTCTCCCCGAAGCGGGGCGAGGGGAGCAGCGCGGCCCGGTGGGCCGCTGCCGACTCGAACTCGAACTCGAACTCGAACTCGAACTCGAACTCGTGATCGTGATCGTACTCAGCGCAGCGGTACTCGTACTCGATTTCCGATCACTCGATGCTCGAATGTTCGACTCTCGAGTACGAGTACGAGTACCGCTGCGCTGAGTACGAGTACGAAAGACAGCATGAAGTAAACACAAAAATAGATACATAACAATTGCTACACTTGGCATTCGACGAAATGCAAACGAGGCATGGAGTTACTTGCAAGGGGGGCCTTACGGGGTCGGGACGGGGAGGATCAAAACGACTCCTTCGTCGCAGGGAACCACCATCGCTTTTCCAAAAACCATCGGGGCGATACTCAAGGGCTCTCCAGCATTGACCCGTGCAACGATTTGCCCATCCGACGCGGAGATTCGCAAAATTTCACCTGCTGTAGTTCCGATTAAGAGATCCTTTTCATAGGGAATAGGAACCCCTCGCAACTCGATCCGCTCCAAAGGCAATGTCCAAAGGCGTTCTCCCTTTCCATTGGTCGCAATCAAACCTTCGATTTCGCTCTGCGCGACGACGACTCCTGTTTCGCTCGTCGTCGCTGCGTAAGGTCCCCATGCAAATCTGCCATCGACCGGTAACGAGGCTTTGAGCTTGAGCTCGATGCCATCGAAGAAATCGAGTTGATCCCCCGAGTCGTTGATGCTCACTGCCACGACGGTATTCTCAAGAACTGCGAGACGTCCCTTCAACGGTCGGACTAGCTCATGATCCATCACCCGGCGAAGAGGAGGAGTCGTCGAGAGTCGGTACAAGTGCCGGGATTGATCGGCGACGACGACACTTTGCTTGTCGGCTAAGAGAACGGGGTTGAGCCACGTCGCTTTTTCGCCCGCTTCGATCGTCGGTTGAAAAGGTGTGCCGACGATTCTTGCTTTGTCTGGATCGATCAATGCCAACTGGGAGTTGGAGAGAGGGACGACGACCATGCTTCCAACCGCCAACGGATCGTTCGAGGCGGAAGCGTTACCGAAATCGATCGACATCATCCTGCTGGCGTTCGCATTTCGATTTGGATCGACCAAGAGATATTGATCCTCTTTCCCCGAATTGAAAATCACGAGTCGCCCGTCCTCCAAGGTAACCGGAGATTGGAACCGCATCAGGCGCTGGTTCCTACCCGCGTTCTCACGTTGCACTACCGGTTGTTGGAGACGCAGACTCTCGACATTCAAGGAATAAAGGGCTCCCTGCGAAGTGACTGCGGTCCAATTCTGCGGTTTCCCTGCGACAGCGCTGACGGGAACGCCGATGTCGGTTTCCCAGTTCAAGTTTCCCGATTGGGCATCCATGGATGCGACGCGAATCCCCAAATTTCCTCGAACGATACGGGAGTGGATGATGGATCCCTCGACTCCGATCGGGGGGCCGGTAAACTCGTCTCCATCCTCTTTCTGCCAAGCTCGATTCAGCTTTTGGCTACTGACCTGAATCTGATACATCGCGATTCGATTCGACGCCAAGTAGAGGTCTGTTCCAACCATCAGAGGCCAATTGATGCGCGGAGAGACTTCCCGCTCGATCGTCCCCGCCATCTTCTGAACCTTCTCTTTGGTGTTCGAAGGATCGACCTCGAAGATCGCTACTTCACCGAGATTCGAGGTCACAACAAACTTCCGCCCATCGACTTGAGGCTCGACAACCACGTGCCCACGAAATCGAATCGGGAACTGACCGCTCGCTTTGACGTTCACACCATCCGAGTCGGTTTCAAAGACCTTCAAGTAGGAGAAGTCGGGGCCTTCATTGATGAAGACGATCAACTGGTTCAAGATCCATACCGGGGGAACGGAGATCGTACCGGGTTGATGCCCCAAGTAGACGACTTCTTCGCATTCTCCTCCGAGGCGAGAAACGACGTAGAGATTGGAATGATTCCCGACGACATAGCGGCGCCGTTTGTTGACCGCGCCTCCGACCGGAACATCGACAGCTTGCGGGAAGCGTTTACCCCACTTCACCGTTCCCGCGATGGTATCCAAGCAGTAGACATCTCCACCTTGCGTCGAAACAAAGAGCTCTTCCCCATCGATTTGAGGGCTTTGAACTCGGCTTGAGAATTTGGCTTCCCATTGCAGCTTTCCATCGCTTCCCGAGAGACGTTGAACGGAAGCGCGTTCGGGGAAATGGACGATCACATCGCTCTCGGAGGAGCCGGTTATCGATTGGGGAGCACCGGTCCAGTCATTTCCTATGAACTCCCTCCAAAGGATCGAGCCATCCCCCGAGTTCAACGCGACCAGGGAGCCTTTGACTTTAAGAAACACAGGGCCTTGGCTCGATGCGGTTCCTTTTCCCGATCGATTCACCAGCATCGTTCTTCCGACGACGTTGGTGGGAGGGCGTTCCGTGCTCAGTTCGGGGAGATCTGGGGAGTTCGCCACCAAGCCTTGTTGAAGCTGGGTTGCGGTTTTAAGAAGCTCGTTCAATTCGGCGTCATGTTCGAGGACCGGATGTTTGCGAACGACTTCGCGTCGCGCCTCGTAGGTTTTGCTCACCTCCTTGGCTTCGTTGGCCTTCGTCATCGCCTCGATGGTTTGCAGTCGATCTTGATCTCGAACGATACCACGGGAAGCGCGCGAAACGCCTTCTTCGACGTTCTGAATGCGAAGTGTATTTTGAGTTCGCTCCTGCGCGCTGATGTAGCGAGGATCGCGAATCAAAGTTAGGTGCTCTTCCAGTTTCTTGAGCAACTCTTGGCGCTCGCTGAGGGAGGGGAGGCTTTCGATGCGCGAGATAAACTTCTCCGCGATTCGCATCAGGATATCGGTCAGGTCCGATCGAAGGGATGGAAGAGCATCCTCCGAGGCGATCCCGGGTAGTTGCGATTGCGCATTTTTAAGTGCAACGGTCGGATCGGTGACTCGCTCCGCATCTTCCCGGAGAAGGGAGAATACGGAAAGAACCCGCGCTCGACTTGCGTTTTCGTCGCGAGGGTAGCTGTAAGCGTAGTCGCTAAAGGCCTTCGCCGCTCGAGGATAGTCACGCCCCTCGTATGCGCTCTTTGCCGTTTCAAAGGCTTCGTTGGCAGACCCCTGCAGAGTCCACCAAAGAAGGGGGACCAGGATCACCAGTAGAAGCAAAAGAATCGAGCCAATTCCTAGAATGCGAAAGGACTCCCACGAGTTCTTTTTAGGAACAGATCGCGGGGTTCTTGGAGGAAGGTGATCTGGTAGAGCAGCGTCCGATTCGTCCGAGATCGCTTCCGCAACCCCGACGACTTCTACATCGATTTCTTCTTCCCCCTCGTCATCTTCGACAACTTCTGCGTCGACGATCTCTGCGTCGATGACATCGCCCCGCAAATCCTCGGGGATGAGATCCTCGACCGAGTCATGATCGTTGAACGCTTGAGGGTCAAGCTCGATCGGACGTCCCCCTCTCAAGGCGGCTGAGGGATCGCTCCCGGAGCGATCAACCGTTTCGTTCAACTCCGTAATCAGTTTGGTTGCCTGGAACCGAGTCAACTGGCCGTTTTCGACAAGAAGTCTCGCAATCGCCTCTGGAGTGATTCGAACTTTGGAAGTCTCGACTTGCTTGGTAAGTTCGGAAATGATCTCCGGATCAAGCAATCCTCGTGATTCGAGCATTCGAATAAATGCAAGTGCCGCCATCGACTGTCGCTACTCCTAAAGTCCTAATAGTGAATCCATGCCTATGATAGCTTCTCAAACAGCGTTTGAGGACCGGTAATTTTTAAGGCTTAAGACTTAAGGCTAAAGGCTTAAGGAGTCAGACTTCAGGGGGTAGGGGGACTGTGATGGGCGTAGGCGAGGCTCGAAAATCACAACCCGTGGCGTAAGCGAGGGACAGCGCTGTCAACCAGGCATCCATCCAAGGTCTCGCAGCACGCCCTTCGTGCTTCGGGCGTGTGCCACCCGGCGCCTGAAATGTTACTGACAAGGGTAATGTTTACTCACGACTCTATCCCTCGCTTACGCCGCGGGTTGTGATGGGGGGACGCTTCGCATCCCCCCACTAACACCGATGCGTCAGGCCTGGTCCGCTCCGGTCCATTCGTAAGATTCGTTCGATTCGTGGTTCATTCCCCAGTCCTCTCTGCGTTCCCCTGCGTTCTCTGCGGTTAAATTTCTCTGCGGCCATTCGCTGCCAGCGGGGGGCTTGTTGGGCCCTGAACGGGGGGGCGGCTCGCAGCGCTGACGGCGGCTTTGATTGGAGGCGATGTTTAACGGAATGAATTCCGTTCTACAACTGGCCTACTCCCCAAAGCAAACAATGTTCCCTTTCTCGGTTGCGATCACAACTTTGTTATCCGAAATGGCGGGGGAGGCGAGGAGCGGCCCCGATAGCTGATAGCTCCAAGTTTCCTTTCCATCCTCTAAGCCGATTGCATAGAGCATGCCATCCGAGGCTCCGATCCAAGCTCTACCATCGCAGATCACCGGAGAAGCGTCCGATCGTTTCTTCAAGATCGCTTCCCACTTCAACTCCCCTGTGGCCGCATCCAATCCGATCAACCGACGATTGCGGCTCGGCACCACGACGATCCCCTCCAGTTTGCCATCGACGACTTGGGCTTGAGTTGCCGAGGAGCTTCGTATATCCGAGTTCATCCCTCCGTCCGGCTGAAAGTTCCAGACGATTTCCCCGGTTTCGGCTTGAACGGCGAGTACAGTACCTGGCTGCGTTGGAACGATCGCGACGTCTCCGATGATGTTGGGGGTGCTGAGGGTGGGAGCCATCAACGGAGTACCTTCCCGGACAGGGGTTCCTTCTTGAACATTGATTTTGTGCAGCTTGCTATCGCATCCACCGAGCATGGCGATCTCCTTCCACAGGCTGGCGGTCGATCGAAGCTGATCCCCTGTCTCATAGCTCCACTTCTGTTTCCCCGACTTGATGTCGAGCGCCACGAGGGCTCCGGTTTCGGTGGAGAGAAGGACTTCCTCGCCGATGAAGTTCCCCCCGTTGATCACTTGTTGTTCCAAATCGACGTACCAAATCTCGCGACCATCCTTCGTATCAAAACAATAGACTCCTGTTCCAAAATCGCCGAGGATCAAATGGCCATCTCGATAGGCTCCAGGGGAGACGATTCCATCCTTCGCTTTCGACTTCCAGACAGGTTCTCCGGTTCGAAGATCGAGCGCATAAACGTTCCCCTCAAAGTCGGCGGCAAAGACCTTCCCTTCGGCGATGATCGGCGTTCCTTCGAAGCCTGCTTGATCGCTCTCGGTTTTAAACTCCCATAGCACGCGCGGGGACTGCGGAATCGTCCCAGAAGCAACCCCTGTCCCGGCGCTGTCCCCACGAGCAAGCGGCCAATCGTATCCGAAGGCAGCGGGTGAAACGTGCGCCAATAAGGTCAATAAGGAAAGGAGTTGGCAGGAACAGAGGGCAACCAGGAAGACGATGGACTTATTCATAGGCTTTAACTTCATCCCTCAAGTTTAACGAACTCCCCAGTCGGTACCAAGTCAGGCCTCCATTCGTAAGATTCGTTCGATTCGTGGTTCATTCCCCTGTCCCTCTGCGCTCCCCTGCGTTCTCTGCGGTTAAATTCCTCTGCGGCCCTTCGCTGCCAGCGAAGGGCTTGATGGGCCCTGAACGGGGGGCCGGCTCACTGTGCTGATGGCGGCTTTGATTGGAAGCGTTGTTCAACGGAATGAATTCCGTTCTACGTGGGACGCCCGATGTTATTGTTCGGCTCTCGGGTTCTCTTCGATCTCGGCGAATTTGTCAGGCAATTGGGTGATGAATTTGCCGGGGAGAATTTGCTTGTCAAACTTGATCAACAACAACTCTTCGACGTCGACGTAACTCTTTTCAAGGGTCATGATCAATATCGCTGCGTCGATGAGATCGGGCTCCGATCTTTCTTCATAGTAAGCTCTCGCTCCGGCCATGACTCGGTAGAGATCGACATCGTAGCTATTGCTGATCGGTCCTGAGGTTCCTAGGACTCCAAGCATTCTCTCGACCATCTGCGCATAGAGAATGTTCCCCTCCGCTCCGCCGATTCGATTGCAGACCGTATCGCGGTAGGCTTCCGCCATCCCAGGCTCGCCATACCAACGAGGGAGCAAAAGGAACGCAATGGCGTGATGGAGGTTCGGCGACTTGTCGAACTTACTCCCCTCAATCTTTTTCGTGATCTCTTTGATCAGGTCTAAATCCTGGGTTGCCATTCCGATGTCGATCAAGTTGGCGAGGGTGCTTACCGTCACCTCTTTTTTGTTGAGCATCGGCTTGAGGATGCTCTTAGCGCTGTTCATGTGACGTTGAAAGGCAGCCATTCCCTCTTCGGTGACACTCCCCGCGTAGCCTCCGCCGCGCGCGTTCCAAGCGATCTCCTGGTAGAGTCCCGAAAGGACGTTAGCTGCGACTTGAGAGTTTGGGTATTGCATCGCAAAGCGCTTGGCTAGAAGACCTGCTCGTTGAACCCGGTCTCCGTCGAGCGCTGGTTGAAAATCGATGAAGGCGTCCTTGATGATTGTTTGAGTTTGCTGAGAAAGCCATCCTGGATGTTCGTCGACGCTGAAATACGGTTCTGTCTCCAAGGTTTGAACGAGTGCCTCAAGTTGCCCGAAGTCCCGATTCGCAAGTAGCTTTTCAACCATTTCCCAAATGGGAGAAAGAGGTTTCGAAGGGACCTCGTCAGGTCGTCGCGAGACAACAAGTCGATCTCCGTTTCGATGAAGGATCGCTGCACCATTGGCGGCAACGAGAGAGCGGTCATCGATCGTTCCTTCAATCCATTGCCCAACATAGGTGCCGGCTGATCCGATCGTCTTCTGATAGTAGACGATCGATTTATTGGACTTGACGAAAGGGGCGTAACCATAGTTCCCCACCGACTGAATCACTTCGACTCCATCTAGTTCGACCACTCCCACCCAGGCCGCATGGATGGGGAGTCCGATGAAATAGCGTTTGAGTCGACTTTTCGGGGTCGCTTGTGTTCGCAGCAGTCGGCGGGGATTTGGCTCTTCTCCTTGCCAAATGCTATGTTTGCCCGCGATTCTCCACGCCGGCGGGAGTTCGAAAAGACTAATTGCTGTCAACGACGGAACGACACCTTCGGAGGCGCGACGATAAAGCAATCCCTTCTGATAGTTCAGGACGCCTCTTCCATCGGGAGATACCGTGAACTGTCGATTTGGGCTCGTGGGTGTCCCCTTTCCCGCCACCTGGAATAATAACTCCAGGGAATCATTCGAAGGGGTCCAGCGAAGGTACTCGCCTTGGTCGTTCATGAAGACGAAGTGTTTCCAGTTCCCCGATTGGGTCCCTCCGAGAAGCTTCATCGGTTGTTTTAGATTTACCGGTTCTCGCCGTCGTTGATCTGGATCGAAGCGAGTTAGCTCTCCACCTTCGATCCAATAGATTTCTCGTTCGTCTTCTCCCAGCCAAGGCCCGAAGTCAAGTTCTCCCCTTTGGGCACTAAGAAAGTGAGGTACCTGGATCTCCGAGGTTTCTCCGGTATCGAGACGAACGACCAGCCATTGATCGTTTAACTCCACAATGCCGTTCTTCGCCGGTGCGTCGATTGCTAAGAGTTGCCCATCGGGAGGAAGGATAGCAGGGGTGGAGAGCCAAACTCGACTTTGGGCGTTCTGAATCGCTTGATCGAGTGTCTCTCGGACTTCCGGAGACAACTTTGGCACATCCCTTACGATATCTTTCGGTGCAACAGGTTGTTGCAACCATCGGTCGAACGAAGCGGCATCCTTAACCGTATTGAGCTCTGGTGGGTTTGGGAATCGCCCCGAATATCGATTCCAGGCGGAGAGGAAGGCGATTCGTTCACGTTGTGCGACTTCGGATAAGGGGACTTGTACCTCGCCACCATCCTCTTCCCTAATAGTGACGTAGGAGTTCCCATACGTGACATAGATGGGGATGCCCGGGCCTAGAATCTTCGTTCGCGAAACCCAGATGCGAGGCAGCTTCCACTCTTCATCGTCATCGATAGATCGATAGTTTGCTGGGCGAGGTGTTCTGGCCAACATGTTCTTGGTGCTTAGGTGTACATTGATCTTGGAAACGAGAAACTCTCGGTCTCGAGAGTCACGAACGAAGTAGCAGTTCTTAGACTCTCCGATCAATTCACCTCGGAATGTCGGTTCACAATCCATGAAGACCCATTGAGCGAGTCCCGTTTCTCCTTGTCCTTTTCGCATCGCGGCTTCGAGAAAAGCGGATTGGTAGAACTTCTTCACCGAAGCCACCCCCTCTTTGTGTAAGAACGATACAAACTGCGTATCCTTCTTGCTTCCGTTCAGGTATTGAAACGTGATATAGGTGTCTTGAATGTCCACCACGACGACCGGTTCGCTCGGTACGCCAAAACCATTCTTTTCGTGATGCCAGACCCGAAAGGTTTGCCAGTTGTCGGCGATTGTGAGAAGCTTCGCCCAATCCTTCTTTTCGGTCCGGGGAAGGAGGTTCTGAGCTCGCTTGAGCGATGCGTCATCCAGTATCTTATAGGAAGCGACGAAGTACTTGGTAGCGCCTTCGATCGATCTTTCAAAGACGAGATCGTCTCCGAGTTTCCCGACGAGTATCCCTTTGAAGGAGCTTTCACTTTTGGTTTTCCAAGCGAACTCATCACGACTCGCCTCGATCGATGGGGAGCGATCTCCAAGCTCTTCCGGGATCGGGTGACGTTTCTTCAACGAAGCCAACAGTTGCTCGGTGTTGCGATTGCTAAGGATGTCTTCGTTTTTCGAGAGCCACTGTTGGGCATCGCGAGCAACGGCAATTGCGTCGTAGTGAGTTGGGCGTTCCGCAGGCATGCCATTTACCCCTCTGATCTTAGGGCTTGGGGCTTGGAGAACACCTCCGTACGATTTCGTTTCTGGAAGCACCTCGCAGGCGACAGTTAGATTGTTACCCGAGGGGATAAACCGTCTCGCCAACGCTTCGGTTGGTTTGTTTTTTTGAAGCCATTCCGTTGTCAGCGATGGGGAGGCCGCCAACGCAACCTTGAGAGAATATTCGTCCAGTTGAGACGCAGGGGCAAACGCGACCAATCCTTCGTTGCTCACTTGAAAAAGAAATCCATCGGCAATACGACCGACCAACTGCCCCGACAACGAGGTCCCACTCTTGGTTCTCCAGCGACTCAATTCGGGGAGTGCGTCTACCATCCTGGTGGCAACCTTCCTCTCGACCTCTTCTTGGCTGAGTTTTCCTTCTGCGTGGAAAATCTGTTCCAGGTACTTCCAGTGCTCAGGGACGGGAAACTCACGGAGAGGGCATTGGATGATCTCATTCGGTCGGCGTCGAATACGGATGTTTAAAAAATCATCGGTGGCGACCGACCCGATCTCTCCGATTCCGTCCGATGGGAATCGAAAAGAACGTGGTAAGTGGGGGTGTTCAACGAGGAGGGGCAACCTGCTTGCTTCCGCGTCGCTCAGAGTGCGTGGGGGACAGGTTTCCAAGACATCTTGCAGAGTTCCTCGGAGGACCTCCTCTCCGAGGGGTGTAAGAGAGCTTTTAAGGATTCGAAACATCGGTTCATACTCTCGAGTCCTATCGTTCGGTGGGAGGTTGGCAAGGAGAGAATCAGGGATCTCCATTACCCAAGAGTCTGGAAGTTCCATAATGGGTCGACCGTAGGTAGAAACCTCGCCCAAGAGTTCACCACCTCGTATAACACACCGTACCTTCTCAAGCTCGGACTCGATCTTTTGCAGGGATTCCTTGGAGAAGGCTTCCTTGTCGACCAAGATAAGATTGTTTCCTTCTAAAAAAAACACGTGTTTGGAATTGGAATGAACCACCTGGTAGAAGAAACGAGGATGTTTCGGTTGAACGTCTTTCCAAACCGGTTTGAGTTTATCTACCTTCGCGTAGAAAGCGTAGCGACGGTATTGCGGAGGGACTTTGATCCGTTTCTGAAGAATCGTCTGTTGATCTTCGTCGATGAAATCTGATAGACGAACCGAGAGACGTCGGAGTTCTCCATTGCCGGCAGAATCTTTTCGAACAACAACGCTGTCTCCTGGTTCAATCTCGATGGTACCTTGGAGTTTGGTCCCATCGCGCAACGTCCATTCCCGTTCTTGGATTTTGAGGAGTGCGAGATCGGAATGGACAGTCCAGAACGCAGGAAAGGTCCCTTGCGGGTAGGAAGCAGGGGGAACCTCTTGGGAGAAGATCGGCGATGCTTGGAAAGGGGGGAGGGAGAGGCTGGTGAGAAGGACCGTCCCAAAGAGGAGTGCGACGCGCCGCACTGAACTGAGTAGGATTGAAAGGGAGCATGCGAAGAGAAGGAACACACGCGTCGCCATATTTCCCATTTTCCTTTGAGGCAGATGGAGGTGAGTTGGATCTTATTGAAAGTAGTATAACTGTAGCGTGGGGACACTCTACTTGTAGCACACCATTTATAGCGGAACCGAAGGTGAATGTCCTGTTGGTTGCAAACGACAGGTACTGTTTGAAACGCCAAAAGACACGCCTTGGTGTGAGTCCCTCCCCGTTTCTTTTTTCCGTGTATTCTGTGTATTCCGTGGTTCCTTCACACTAAGAGCCAA
>CAYMXM010000125.1:0-10918 GCA_964394065.1 uncultured Pirellula sp.
CGGGTTCCGAGAGCCCCTGTTTTTATTGCAAAGGGTTCGAAATCTCGCAGCACGCATTGGATCTGCTGAACGATGAGATCGGCCGGAAGGTGTTCAACTCGCTCTACCCCTTGCGTGTTCTGAACCGTGACGAGGGTCAACGCTGACATGCCGTAGACGCCGAGTTGTTGAAAGGTCTTCAAGTCCGCTTGGATCCCCGCCCCGCCGCACGGGTCCGAGCCTCCGATCGTGAGGGCAACCGCCTTCGGTGCGATCGTGATAGTCCCAGTCGGGTTGTCGGTGGAGGTGTCTGATTCAGAAGATGCCATGCGGATGTTGTTCTTGGTAGAGGGGTGAAAGGGGATGTGTGGGGAATTTTGGGCGAGCGGCAGATGAAAATATACCATTTACGTTATCGCCACCACCGGGGAGGGTAACTTTGGGCTGTCAAAAAGTTGGTGTTGTGAGGATTTAGATTTGCGCAAGTTTCGTTCTCGAAATTCGCTTCTTGTCCGACGGGGGCTCGTCCCCGGTCGGACGATGACGCCGGCTGCGGAATAAAAATGGCTGCACAGAAACCCATGTCAACACCAACGAGGCACGAAGGGCGTGCCGTGAGACCTTGGATGGGATGCCTGGTTGCCAGCGCTATCCCTCGCTTACGCCACGGGTTGTGATTTTCGAGCCTCGCTCTTCCTTAAGTCTTAAGCCTTAAGTCTTAAGCCTGCCCTCAATACGTTCTGTATCGCATGTACCAGAGGAGAGCGACTAGGGTTTTGGCGTCGATGATTTGGCGATCTCGGATGAGGCGGTCGACTTCGGACCAGGAGATGACGACGTTGCACATTTGCTCCCCTTCTTCCCGTTCCGCTTCCCCTGCAGTTAAATCCTCTGCCACGAAGAAGTGCATCTTCTCGTCTAAAATCCCGGGGGACATGGCGAAGTCGTGGATGTGGGTAAGCGTGGAGGCGCGATAGCCGGTTTCCTCCTGCAATTCCAGATGGGCTACGTCGGCAGGGGGGAGGTTTTTGTCGAGCGTCCCCGCTGGGAGTTCCAGATTCCAACGATCGATCGCGACCCGGTAGGTGTTGATCAAGCAGATCGTCTCGGGAGTGACGATCGGCAAGATGACGACCGCCCCCGGATGGCGAATGATTTGGCGAGGGAGCTCTCGACCGTCTTCAAGCCGTTCGTAGACCTGCTCGACGTGATAGCGGTAGGCTTGGAATAGCTTTTTACCCTTCATGTGCTAGCTAGCCCGTTTTCGTGAGGGAGCCGACTCAAGGGGCTCCGGCTCGGTCCGGAACTGCATCAGGAATGCATCTTCGGGGGTGTCTTCGTAGAAGGAACGAAGGACTCCGGTCGCTCGGAAGCCGAGGGTTCGAAAGAAGAGTTGGGCATCAAGGTTCGTTTCGCGAACCTCCAAGACGATTCGGTTCCGCCGTTGGTAAGCCAGCTTCGAGACGAGCTTGTCGACCATCGCCCGCCCGACACCTTGGCGTCGGTATTGGGGATGAACCGCGAAGGAGAGGATATGAATCCGATTCTTGTGCAGTTCGTAGATCATGAACCCAGCAACATCTTCGTCCCGCTCGGCGACCATACCGATGCAATCCCGTTGACGCAGGCAACGAATGAACTCGTCTTCCGTCCAAGGGAACTCAAAGCTGTTTCGTTCAATCTCCAGAACCGATTGCATATCCCGCCGAATCATCCAGCGAATGTGGCAAGTTTGATCGGAATCGATGCTTGGCATGTTTAGTTTCCCAGTCTTCGTCGGAATGGAGCTGGCAAACTATCGCGAGCTCCGTATTCGGCGTCGCAACCTCCTTGCCGCGACCGCACGTAACCCTACCAAACCAGCTCCGGTAGAGCCAAGGTGAGTTTCACGCATTTTGCGCGGGCGAGGGATAGGTAAACGGGGAAGAGGGGTTGGGAGTAACCACGAAGAGGAGGAGGGAGTAACCACGAATCGAACGAATCTTACGAATTTCGGGGTAGGACGCGAAGCGTCCTACCATCACAACCCGTGGCGTAAGCGAGGGACAGCGTTGCAAGTGCACGCAGCCCTTGTCGGGAATTTCTGAGGCACGTCCCTGAGGCACGAAGGGCGTGCTGTGAGACCTGGGATGGATGTGTCGTTGCCAGCGCTGTCCCTCGCTTACGCCACGGGTTGTGATTGCGTAGGTGGTAAAGGGCCTGTGTAAGGGTGGCACGCGCAGAGCGAAGCGATGGGCGTGGAGAACTACTAGAAATGCCTGAATTAACCCTCAAAACATCACGCCCTTCGTTCCTCAGGGACGTGCCACCCGGCACCCGAATTATTCCCAGCAAGGGCCACGGCAAAGCTCCAGGATGGGTATAGAAAAAAATACCCCGGCCTGTGCAATGAGGCGGACACTGCACACAGGCCGTGGGGTACCTTCGCGGTCGGCGAACCGACGCAAATTCAAGAATGTTTCGAATGGAAGAGCCGCCAGAGTGCGAGGGAGCGCTTCCTGCACTCCCTCGACACCGGCTGACTTTTTGGGTAGATATGAAGCCGCCCAGAATCTAAGCGATCTCATTAAATCATCAGTAAAAGCAATCGTCGGACCAATTCAGTGTCGCAAGGGGGACTGGAGATTCGTTGCTTCTAGGCTTATGATGTGAAACCTTTTGTTTCCCTGGTTTTTTCACCGAAGAGCGTATGGGGAATTCGAAAAAGAAATTTTCGGAACGATTCGGATCATGAAGTACCGAAGTGAAAAACGCCCTCTTTCAATGCTCAATGCTTAGTTTCTAGGCACGAAAGGCTTCCCAATGTAGAACGGAATTCATTCCGTTCAACAACGTCTCCAGGAGAAGGCTTTAGGCTTTGGACTTTAGGCTTTGGGAAGAGCATAACCCATCACAACCCGTGGCGTAAGCGAGGGACAGCGTCGCGAGTGCACGTAGCCCTTGTCAGGAATCAGGCGTCGGGTGGCACGTCCCTGAGGCACGAAGGGCATGCTGTGAGGTCTGGGATGGAGGTCTGGTTGCCAGCGCTATCCCTCGCTTACGCCACGGGTTGTGATGGGGGGGACGCTTCGCGTCCCCCCCTTAGCACCGATGCTTCAGGCCACCTCGGGGCTGCCATCTCTGGGTTGGCCAAGCCACCCTATGCTGTTCTTCCCATGATGCTTCGGTTGATCGCGGCTACGAGGCCGAGGAGGGAGGCTTTGGTGATCGATTTGTGCTGGCCAACCCCGAAAAGTTCTTGTCCATCCGGGGTGCGAATGAGGACGTAAGCCGCGGCCGACGAATCGCTCCCGGCCTCCATGGCGTGCTCGTGATAGTCGAGGATATCGCATGCCAACGCGAACTGGTTTCGAATGGCACAGACGAACGCATCCATGGGACCGGAACCTTGGCCTTCGACGTCGAGTTTGTCCCCTCGGAAGGTGACGGTGAATCGATACCGTTCTTCCTCCTCCGTGTCGCACTCCAGAGGGGTGTGCGAATGGAACTGGAGGGAGGCGGGGGGATGGACATAGGTGTCTACGAACCGATCCGCAACCTCCTTCGCTTGGATCTCTCGACCAGTTTGATCGGTGATCTTTTGGATCACTTGGCTAAATGCGATCTGCAACCGGCGCGGGAGCTGAAACCCGAGCTCGTTCTCGACGAGGAAAGCGACGCCACCCTTACCCGATTGCGAATTGACCCGGATCACAGGGTCGTATTGCCGCCCGATATCGGCGGGATCGATGGTCAAATAAGGAACTTCAAAGGATTCTTGACCCGACTCTCGCATCGCGGCATACCCCTTTTTGATCGCATCCTGATGGGAGCCCGAAAAAGCGGTGAAGACGAGATCCCCGGCATAGGGCATCCGTTCGTGCACCTTGAGCTCCGTACAAAACTCCGCGATGCGGCGAATCTCTTTGAGGTTGGAGAAGTCGAGTTTCGGATCGATTCCTTGCGTGAACATATTCAAGGCCATCGTAACGATATCGAGGTTCCCGGTCCGCTCTCCATTGCCGAACAAGGTACCTTCGATCCGTTCCGCTCCCGCCATCAATCCCAACTCGGACGCAGCGATTCCGGTCCCCCGATCGTTGTGGGTATGGAGGGAGATAAAGACGCTATCCCGGGGCTGGAACATGCGGCAAAAAAGTTCGATCTGGTCAGCATAGACATTGGGAGTGGCCAGCTCCACGGTCGATGGAAGGTTAAGAATGGTCTTGTTCTCGGGAGTTGGTCGCCATATGTCACAGACCGCCTCGCAGATCTCGACAGCAAAGTCGATTTCCGTTCCGGTGAAGCTTTCGGGGGAATATTGAAAGCGAACTTCCTCCGCTACGTTCTTTGCCCGATCTCGGATGCACTCGGCTCCATCGACCGCCAGTTGGACGATTTCCTTTTTGGACGCGTTGAAGACAACGCGACGCTGCAACGTGGAGGTGGAGTTGTAGAGGTGGACGATCGAAGACTTGGCCCCTCGCAACGCGTCGAATGTTCGATCGATCAGATTCTTGCGAGCCTGCACGAGGACTTGGATGGTGACATCGTCGGGGATGAGATCCTTTTCGATCAGCTCCCGGACGAAGGCATAGTCCGTTTCGGAAGCGGCAGGGAATCCGACTTCGATTTCTTTGAATCCGATTTTGACGAGCGTTCGAAATAGTTCGAGTTTCTTCGCCGATCCCATCGGGTTGATAAGGGCTTGATTGCCATCTCGCAAATCGACCGAGCACCAGGTCGGTGCGGCGGTGATGGTTTGGTTGGGCCATTGCCGATCTGGCAATTGGATCCCTGGGAAAGGTGAGTACTTCGCCATTTTCAATCTCGTAAAAAACAAAACAAAAAAACCCTGAAGCCCGCAAAGCGAGTTCCAGGGTTGGTTAAGTCTAAATGTTGGTATGGAAACCGACTACCCCCTCAACTCGCTAGGTAGCGAGGAGTAGCGCGAGGCTCAGCAATTGGATGGAGGAGGATGGAGTCGGTCGATTTCGCATGGGGGTAAGACTAGCTTTCGATAGGGGGTGAGTCAAGAGCGGAGCTGTTGGGTAGTTTGGTAGACGCGTAAGCAAGGCTCGAAAATCACAACCCGTGGCGTAAGCGAGGGACAGCGCTGGCAACCAGATCTCCATCCCCAGGTCTCACAGCACGCCCTTCGTGCCTCAGGGACGTGCCACCCGACGCTTGAGATACTCCCGACAAGATCTACGTGCACTCGCGACGCTGTCCCTCGCTTACGCCACGGGTTGTGATGGGGGGACGCTTCGGGTCCACCCCTTACCACCGATGCGTCAGGGCCGTCCAAGGCCCCCGCAACTGGCGAGAGCCTCTCGCCGACTTGCGAGGGGCTTGGAGAGCCATGATCGGGGATCCGGCTCACAGCGCTGACGGCGGCTTTGATTGGAAGCGTTGTCTAACGGAATGAATTCCGTTCTACCGGATTCCTTGCAGCTCCAGCTCTCGTATTTCCCGTTCCATCGCATCTCGATCCTTCTCGGTGATATTGGGGTCGGGTAGCAAAGACCTTCGCGTGCAATTGATGAGCGCCTGAAGGGTTTGATACCGACGCGTCTGCTTGATCGCTGGCTGCAAGAAATCCCGAATGGTCTCCTTCAATTCCTCGACATCGCGCGGTGGGATCGCTCGAAACTGACTTCGGAGTGCAGCGAACCCGGCTGAGGAATAATCTTCTTCAAGCCCCGATTCATCGAGCCACTGCACCAGTTCGTCCGAAACCAACTTGGTCGGACCCAGCATCCATCGGATGAAATCGCGCCGGTCTTCGCCGATCGGATCGAGGATCGGGATGATGAGATCACCGACCCGACCAGGACGCCGAATGTCAGGAGACAGGAGATGGATTCTCGCGGTCATCAAGAGCCAAATGACCTTTCCTCGGAGCTTCGTATCGCTCATCATCCCCTGGATCTTCCCGGTGAGACGCCGCTCGGTTTCGTGAGCTCCTTCCCCGACGCTGCCGAACTGCGTGTCTGCTTCGTCGACGAAGATAACCACCTTGTCGAGCGCCTCGAGAACCCGACGCAACCGTTCAAAGATCACATCGGTCTGACCGAACCACTGGCTTCGAATGTTCTTCAGAACGAGGACCGGCATGTCGAGCTCCGCAGCGACTGCCTCGAAGATGAAGGTCTTCCCCCCACCGATCGGACCAGCGATCGCCGCCCCGGGAAGGGCCCGGTCATCGGAGAGCTTCATCCGAGGAATCATGTAGTTGTTGAGAAACTCCTTCAACTTCGAAAAGCCGATGCAATCGGTCAATCGATGCGAGGGCTTCTTGAACTCGATGACATCTTCCCCGAGCTGGCTCTGAATGAAGCTCTCCACCTGATGGGTCGTCTCCTGACGTGTCACGGGAGCTTGCAGGTAATCGGCCGAAAGAAGCAATTGCCGCATCGCATGCAAACTCAATCCGGCGGTAGCCTCGGCAACGACATCGACGTCGTGCTGTTGCGATCCTGGGTTGGAGGTTCGGTGGACGGTGATGAAGTGCTTCCTCGCCCCCAAATCGGGGGACGGAATCTCAACGTTGAGAACTTGGGGGAGTCGGGAGACGCGAGGGTGGATCAAACTCCTCGATTCTGCGACTAGAACGACAGCATCCTTTCCATTGAAAAAGGCGGGGTCGCTGAACCAATCGGTGACGATCGAAATGCGGCGCAGCTGCGCGTCGTTCATCCGTGCGATATCCCCATCCCCGGCCGGGAGAAGCATATCGGCACCTTCGACGAAGATCAGGAGGTTGTCTTGAAGGCAAGTTCGAGAGCAGATCGTCAGTTGACGAAGAAACTCGAGAGCTTGCGTCGCGTTTCCGATGGCATCCCGAAGATACTGGTCGAACTCGCGGCGTCTTAGTTCAAAGCGACTGCCGTCGTTAAGCACTTCGCGCATCGGGATCTGCTCGACGGAGACACCGTTCTTCCAAGCCGTCCAAGCCTCACGAAGTTTGTTCTTGTCCTCTTCGCTAACGCGAACCGGCCCGTTGAGTTCGTAGACGACTTGGATAAGGCCAGAGACCTTGGTCTTTGCCAGGAGGAACGGGAGGAGAGGTTGAAACTCCCTGCCGTCGAAGTAGAGGTCGTAGATGTTCCCGGTAAGGACGAGAGACCTCGACTGCCCCGAGTTCAGAACGCGAGCAAGCTGCGTGAAAAACGGGTAGCTTGCCGCTGGCAAGTCGGTAATCGGCAACTGCGCTGGCTTCGAATCGCTCATTCCTCATTCCTTGAAACTAGGTTTTAATCGGATGCTACGGGAGCATTCTAGTGCCCCCCAACGTAGAACGGAATTGATTCCGTTAAACAACGCTTCCAGCTCCTGCCCCCAATGCACGTATTGGATGTCCCCAACTCAGGGCCGTCCAAGGCCCCCGCAAGTGGTGAGAGCCTCTCGCCGACTTGCGGGGGGCTTGGAGAGCCATGATCGGGGAGCCGGCTCACAGCGCTGACGGCGGCTTTGATTGGAAGCGTTGTTTAACGGAATGAATTCCGTTCTACAAATATTTGACTCACATTCAAACGGTTGTTAGATTGTCAGATTGCCCACCGACGATCCTTCCTTACTTGAGTTGCTTCTACGATGCGAAAACTTTCCTTCCTTTTATTGTGTGTCACGGCGTTTGTGACGGTACCTTTTCAGCAAGAGTCGCGAGCGGATTATTACGCGACGGCTCATACGGGACAAATATTTCGATTTACGCAAGAAGGTACGTCGCTCAATATCCACGAGTTTGCCTTTGTTGGTCCAGGGCAGCTTTCTGGCTTGGTCTACGATGCTACAAGCGAGCATTTCTATGCAAGTATGCTTAATACAGGAGAGATCTACCGAATTGATTTGGCGGGGAATGTAGTCGGGACGCCAATCAGCACGGGGACCATCATGACTGCTGGGAGCAATTTGTTTGCGGCGACTGGTTTTGCTCCGTCAGGACTAGCATTCGATAGCCATGGTGCATTGCACGTCGCTGCTCTTGACGATGCGAATCGTCTAACTCCTTCCTCCGTGTATAAACTTGAGGGGAGTTCATTTATCCCGGTCGGTACCTACACACCAAATCCCGAAGCCCCACTTCCACCTATTTTTGGTGGCGTTGGATTTCTGGCAAATGGTCAGATGGTCGTTTCCTCCGTGTTGGGGGAACCTTTCGCTGGTGCCAATGCACAAATAGCTGTCGCTCCAGGTGGGCAATCCTATTTTGTTGGAAGCACCGAAGTTGCTCCGGGAGTGGGGGCACCAACGGTTCTGAGCAGCGTATTTGAGTTGAATGCTTCAGGAGCGGTACTCTCCAGTATTGAAATAACCGACGCTATGCTACCAGACGACGTCACCATCTATCTTGGAACTCCGACGAATCCCGCTGGAGTCGCCTTCGATCCAGATGGCAACTTGATCGTTTCCGTTCTGGGGGCAAATCCTTATTCGAGCGCTCAAGGTGGGTTAATCTTGCTCGATCCAAGCAACCAGGATGTTCTCGCAACGTGGCACGGCCCTCTATCATTGAGCAATGTCGTTTGGGCCCCGACGGCCGTTCCTGAGCCAAGTTCGATGGCGTTGCTTCTTCTCACCGGCCTAGGAGGGGCGGCAAGGTACTGGAGTAAGAGAAAAAAAGTGGGAGAATGCTGAGGAGACGATCCGCTTCTTACGAAGGTTTGGAACGTGGCTTTACTCTCGTAGAGCTGTTGGTCGTTATCGCGATCATCGGTCTTTTGATCGGATTATTATTGCCGGCCGTTCAAGCGGCACGGGAAGCAGCTCGTCGGATGTCTTGTAGTAACAACATGCGCCAGATCACTCTGGCGATGCACAATCACCATGCCGCCATGGGGGCCTTTCCACCTGGAGCGGTTGCGAAGGAGTACCCGACGGTGCCGAGTACTCCTTGGACCTTTTATCGTTGGTCCGCCCTCGCCTCTCTCTCTCCGTATCTGGAGAATACAGCTGCCTACAATCGATTGGATCTTCAAAAGCCTCTTTACACAGCAACGCTTGGTATCACCCTTGAAAACATTGAGGGAGCCAAAGTGGTAGTACCTACCTTCCTGTGTCCGAGCGATACCTTTCGAATGCTCCATGAATCCTTTGGGCCGACCAACTACGCAGTCTGTACGGGGAGTGGTATCGGTGGTGGAACTCCTCTAGATACCGACGGTGTATTCTTCGTGAACTCGAAGATAAAAGTAGAAAACATTCAGGATGGATCCTCCAACACCGTGGTCCTTTCGGAGAGCATTCTCGGGGCGTCGGGTTCCGAAGAACGAGATCCTCAAAAGTCCTATCGGTATTGGTTGGTGGCCCCTTTAACCGATGCGATATGCAATGCGGCTCCAGCATGGAATGTTCAAGACCCACGCGGTTTTGCTTGGGTAAATGGTGAGTATCGTTCGGCGTTGTACAATCACTACCTTGCTCCCAACTCGAAGAGACACGATTGCATTGGAACAGTCCTCTTCGGAGGGGCTCCCGTCGTTTACACCCCGTTCGGTTGGCGAACGGCCCGGAGTTGGCATCGTGGGGGAGTCAACGGCGGGCGAGCCGATGGCTCGGTGGCATTTATCTCCGATTCGATTGAACTCGAGATTTGGAAAGGGCTTTCGACGCGCAGCGGCGGGGAGTAGGGGGATGAACCACGAATCGAACGAATCTTACGAATCAGGTTTAAGACGAATAATCTCTGCGATTCTCTGCGTCCTCGGCGGTTCATCGGCTTAACCGCCGAGAGCGCAGAGAAACGCAGAGGGATAAGTGTCCTACGAGACAAACTCGACTTCGCCGTCGACGCCGGGTCTGGAGAGGACGCCGGCTTCTTCTAGGCTGCGAACGACGTCGACGATCTTTTGTTGGACCGCTTCGACTTCGTTCAGCTTCACCCGTCCTAAGAACTCCATCTCCTCACGCAACGTCTCGGCAGCTCGGGTTGACATGTTGTTCATGATCTTCTCTTGAAGCTGCTTGCTGGAGCCTTTGAGCGCCATAGCCCATTGATTGGTCTCGACGTTCTTAAGGAGGGATTGAATATCTTTGTCGGTCAGCTTCTGGATGTCTTCGAAGACGAACATCAAGCGGCGGATCTCTTCCACCAAATCGGCGCTATCCTTCGACAGGTTTTCTAGGATCACCCGTTCGGTGGCGCGATCGGTAACGTTGAGGATCTCGGCCACCGCTGGGACTCCCCCCGACTTCTGGAACGACTGGTGCATGACCATCGACATGCGGTACTCCAACGCACGCTCGATGTCGGTGATCGCTTCCGGGCTGGTTTGCCCCATCTGGGCGATACGGCGAATGACCGCTAGCTGTTTTTGTTGCGGAAGCCCGTTGAGAATCCCCGCCCCCGTTGCGGCGGGAACGTGGCAGATCACAACCGCGATCGTTTGAGGGTGCTCTTCCATGATGAACGAAAGAATGTTCTGCGGATCGACCTTCTGCAGAAAGCCGAAGGGGAGGGATTCAATCGTTTGTTGCAAAATGTTGAGCATGTCGGACGCGTCTTTGCCGAGCGCCTTCTTCACAAGATTCTTCGCGCGATCCAATCCACCGCTCGCATGGCTTAGCGAACTAGGAACACCTCCGAAGAACTCTTGGATCACGTCCTCTTGGACATACCCTGGAACATCCTCCAGCTTCGCGATCGCTAGGGAGACCGTTTCGACGTACTTAGCGGGGAGACGGGACAGGATCTCGGCCGCATCGTCCTCCTCCATGGCCATGAGAAGGACTGCTGCTTTGTGAATTCCGTCTTCTAGCGGATTCGTCATAGAGAACAACCAAAGATTATTTTGCTGCAACACTTCAAGCCGTTGGGATATGGATCGGTATTCGAAGGCTCGAACTGCAATGATCCCTTCTTGGGTGGCAGAATTGGTATAGGAGGTCCAATCGGTCAATCGAATAAGCGAGGCCCGAAAATCACAACCCGTGGCGTAAGCGAGGGACAGCGCTGGCA
>CAYMXM010000126.1:0-6936 GCA_964394065.1 uncultured Pirellula sp.
GCCCGAACAAAAGCAGGTACTATCATGCCCCTTGGTATCTCTCCGTTGGTCAATTTTGCCTTCGTCAAGCTCTTCGCATCCGAAGGAAACGAACCGATTCTCATCGCCTTTCTCAATGCGATCCTACAGTTGAGACACCCGATCGTCTCGATCCAACTCAAGAATCCATACAACCCAAAAGACTTCCAAGACGACAAGCTCACCATCCTCGACGTAAAAGCAGCCGATTCGCAGGGGAGGATCTTCCACGTCGAAATGCAAACCATCATCCACGCGGCGTTCGCCCGCCGGATCGTCTACTACTTTTGTGAAATCTATTCCGATCAGTTGCGAGAGGGAGACTCCTACGACCTTTTGAAACCGGTTTACTCGATCGTCCTCGTGAAAGAGAATTTGTGGAGAGATTCCGAGAAACTGCACCACCGGTTTGAACTGATCGATCGAGACTCTGGCAGAACATTGGAGGAGGGGATCGAGATTCACACCGTAGAATTGAGAAAGTATAATGTAAACGAAGCGAAGCTACCCCAAGCAAGCCAAGCAGAACGATGGTTGTATATCCTGCTTCACGCCGAGCATTACACAGCGGAACGCCTGCAAGAACTCTTCCCCGAATTGGAGTTTTTGCAAGCGATCACTGTTTGGGAAGAGATTTGCGGAAAAACCGAGGACAAAGCCATGTACGACGCCAGCAAAAAAATCGAACGAGACCTCCTAACCTTAAAAGAGGAACAGGAGAGGAGGCTAGAAGAAGGTATCCAGATAGGCAAGATCCTTATGTTGGAAGAGATCCTTGATCGCCCGCGATCCCCCAGAACGGAGCTTGAAAACCTAAGCCTCGAGGCACTGAACTTGCTCGTGCAGAAGCTCCAGCAAGAACTACGTAACCGAGCCTAATGCTTTGCTCCCTCTGCGTTTCTCTGCGCCCCCTGCGGTTAACTTAATAAACCACGGATCGCACGGATGACACGGATAAGAAGAGCCTCACGCAAAGGCGCCAAGGCGCAAACAAAGAGTCCCTCTTCTTTCCTTTCATAGCGCCTTTGCGCCTTGGCATGAGTCTCTCTTCCTGATCTCAATAGCTAGCTGCTCTTCTCCGCGTCCCTGCGCCTCCGCGCCCCTGCGTTTCCCTCCAAGAAAAGGAACGCAGAGTCGCGGAGGCGCAGGGGCGCGGAGAAGAGGCGAAGGATGATTGATCTTCTTTCCTAGACTCCTTGATGTGAGCCCCCATCCTCCCTTTGCCCTTAAGCTTAAGCCTCCTCTTTCGTGCCTTTCGTGCTTTTCGTGGTTCCAATCTGCTACAATCGACCCAACACACCCCCGAGCAAACCGAGGAAAAAACGATGTATGACGGTAGCAAAAAAGCCGAACGAGATCAAAAGTCAACCTTATAAAATCTCATAGGCCAATCGCCCCACAGGTAGTGAACCATGCCCATCGATCACGACCAAATCTTCAAAACGCTTTTCGAATCCTTTTTCGAAGAGTTCATGAATCAGTTCTTTCCCAGCGAAGCGGCATTGCTGGACTTCAACCGAACCGAAGTCATGCGCGAGGTCTACTTTACTGACATCCCTAAAGGAAAACGTCGGGCTCTGGATCTTGTTTTCAAAGTTGGGACAAAGGAAGGGACCGAAAAATTCCTCTTGATTCATACGGAGTTCGAGTCAGATCGACCGAAGTCCGGTTTTTCCCGTCGAATGTATCGCTACTTCTGCCAGCTTTTCCTTCGCTATGACATTGAGATTGTCCCCATCGCGATCTTTACCGACGATGCGGTCTGGCGCGAAGCGGTGGAAGATACGTTTGTCATGGAGATTGCGGGGACTCGATTCGTCGAGTTCCGTTACCACCAACTGAAACTGAAAAGGTTGAACTATCGAGAGTTCCTCGACTCCCGAAATCCGTTGACGTATACTTTGATGACGAAGATGGACTACGATAGATCAGATCAGGTCCGGTTGAAAGCCGAGTTTTTGAGGCTGATTTTATCGTGTCGCGTTGACCCAGCTCGCCAGAGTCTGTTGATTGATTTTGTAGAGACCTATATGCCGCTTGCCGAACAAGACGAGGAAGCTTTTTTGCAGATTGTCCAGGCCGAACAGCAGTACGAGGAGGTAGAACAGGTGCTAACGACTTACGAACGCAGAGGAATTGAAAAAGGAATCGAAAAAGGAATTGAGCAGGGGATTGAGCAGGGGATTGAGGCGATGTTGCGATTTCGGTTCGGTGCAGCGGGACTTGCGATGATGGAGGAGATACGTCCCCTCTCCGATGTGGCGCTTCTGACGAAGATCTTGGAGCAAGCGACCCTCGTATCTACTCCAGAAGACTTACGTCCACTCTGGACCGATCCAAAGAAGTCGTAAGCCAATCGTTCGGGTGGTACGCTCAGCAGCAATGGGCGGGCGTGGATGCCCCTAGATTTCTTAGGCAGGAGACCTTGTCCACCAATTCGTGGTTCTTCCCGCCCCCTCTGCGATTCTCTGCGCCCCCTGCGGTTAACTTAATGAACCACGGATTGCACGGATGCCAGGATAGAAGAGCCTCACGCAAAGGCGCCAATAGAGAGTCCCTCTTCTTTCCTTTCTTAGCGCCTTTGCGCCTTAGCGTGAGTCTCTTCTTCCTGATCCCAATAGCTATCTGCTCTTCTCCGCGTCCCTGCGTTTCCCTCCACGGAAAGGAACGCAGAGTCGCGGAGGCACAGGGGCGCAGAGAAGAGGCGAAGGATGCTTGATCTTCTTTCCTGGACTCCTTGGCGTGAGCCCCCATCCTCCTCCCGATCCCCCTCTTTTTCTTTTTTCCGTGTCTTCCGTGTCTTCCGTGGTCCCAATCACCGCCCCTGAGTTGGAAGCCTCCAGTGCGTTCATTAGAATCACTTCTTCTGCGAAGACAAAAAACAGGCTGCGTTCCGGTTCCGTTCCGGTTTTCTTCTTTGACTATTGCGGATATCGGCCTAGGCGCCGTCGGCGGAAATTTCTAACGGGCCGCGCGAGGCGTTTGAGAGCAGAAACGCTGTGAATTCGCAGGGAATCTGGAATCCCCCTCGAGTGTCAGCCTGCTCCTGTGGCAAGTCCTGCCCTTTTCGTACTCAAAAAATCAAATCAATTCGACGAGTATTTGCCTGCGGATACCCGCACGGTTCTGAGTAGCCCAGGATTGGTGTCGAGGGGGGATGTTGACTTCGATTTTGGGGCAAATAGATTGTCCGGACGCTGGAATAGTGCGATTGCGCTAGCTTTGCGCCTTTTGCCTGTCGTGGGAGGGGTGAAGCATCTAGCGAGATAGCTTTCTTATTTTTTTGGTTAATTCCGCGTCACCCCGATTCACCGTCCGTCTTTTTAGAATCTTCTTTGCGAAAGATACCCCCCTATGATTCGCCGCTCCCACCGAGGTATTGACAAGTCTTCTGCACGTTCTTCCCGCGTCCGAGAAAAGGCTGCTCAGCTCCGAAATCGCGCCAAGCAATCGGCGCAGATGTTTGTCGAGCGGCATCAAGCCCGAACCGCCTGGTGGTCGAGAACCTTCCGCGTCCCGATGGCTTTAGCCTGGAACTGGCTCTTCAGCAAGAGCACCTCCCTCTGGGCCGCGATGCTCACGGTCCTGGGTTTGAAGTCCTCCGGCACCACCATCCGCCTCGACCGCCGCCGCGGCGAGATTCACAAATCGAAACGAAGAAACAAATTCCGCGGCCTGGTTCACGAGTCACTGGAAGCTAGACAGCTTCTCGCAAATGCGGTCCTTAACCCAGGATTTGAAAACGGTACGTCCCCCTGGCAACTCGTCGGTTCTGTCCAGGTTTTTCCAGGTGACGCAGGTGACAACCAGAATTATGTACCTTCAGCGACTTATACTGTTTTTCCGAAAACGGTAGGTTACGGAGGACGTTTGAGCTTAAACGGAACGTTGCCGTATGATGGTAATAACCCGCCCAGTTCTGCGACAAGTCCATTCCTTGAAAGTAACTCATTTACCGTCCCTGCTGGAGCAGCGTATTCGTTTGTTTATAAACTAAATAACACGGGCGATAAAGGCGGGTTTAAGGCTTGGCTCGTTCCGCAGAGTGGCAGTGAGATAGAGCTTATAAATACAGGTATTATGGACATAGGTATTTATAATGAGCAAATGAAAACGGGGACAATCCCTATCGCTGGAACGTATAAATTTAGGTTTCAGGTTATGGCCCAGGACGCATCAAATTGGGGGGTCATTACAACCCATCTTGAGCTAGATAATTTTGTCGTAACCGTCCCTCCTGAAATTCAAACAAATTCACTTTCGATTTCAGAAGGTCTCGAGGCGAACGCGGTTGTAGGCACGGTCACAGCCACACATACAGTAACGGGTGCAACCCCTATTACATTTTCGGAAGTAAACGATCCATTGGATTTCTTTACAATCGACGCGACGACAGGAGTGATCAAAGCATCTGTCAATGATGCAGACTATAGTGGCACTTACACCTATAGAGTTAAAGCAACAGATTCTCAGGGGGATTCAACAGAAAAAGACATTACAATCCAAATCGAGCCTGTCGACGATAGTGCAAATGCTAAGATCATAGACAGAGTCTTATCAATTTACGACCCAGATGCTGGAAGTACGAATTCTTCAATCACCGCGTCTCTTTCTGAAGATTCTCAGTACTTAATTCTGACGGAAGCGAATTCGAGTTTACAGCTTGGGGGTCCAGGTTCTCCCTACTTCGTCGCGAGTCCACCTTCTCTGAAAATCCCTCTTGCTGATTTCGATTCGATTACCTTCGATCTAGGTGGTGGGACGGACGCGATTGTTTTTAGTGGAGACTTGACTTCCCTTACCCAGCCTTTGTCTATTGCTTCTGATTCCGGGATAGAAGCGATCACTATCGCAAGTGGAAGCACACTCAGTGCCGAAGAGGGGACTCTTGCATTGCCAAACGGAGCCGTTCTCGGGGGAGCTGGTACGTTCGGCGGAAGTGTTTCGCTTCAAGGAGGTATGGTCAAGGGAAATCTTAGCATCAAGTCTCTCACGGCATCTGCAGGGGGCGGAACGGTGTCCCCTGGGAATAGTCCTGGAATCCAGAATTATACTGACTTTGTGTTGAACAATAGCTCAACCCTAGCAATGGAAATCGACGGAACGGCGGGTGCTGGAGCAGTCGGTGGGCATGATCAGATCATTGCAGCCAATTCCGTAGTCTTGGATGGTGCGACCCTTTCCCTCTCCTCGATAGCTTCCCCTTCGCTTCCTGCACTTTCTTCTTATAAGATTATCGACAATCAAAGTAATAGTCCTGTCGTTGGAACATTCGCAGGGCTTGCTGAGGGATCGACGGTTACTGTTGGTAGCAGGACCTTAAAAATCACTTACGTAGGGGGCACAGGAAATGATGTGGTTCTCTACGATCCCGCGCAGATTGAATTTGCTACCTCCTCAACACTCCTTTCTGAGGAAATAACCACTGGCGGCCCCGCTATTGTGGTAAAAGGGGATCTAACAAACGCGAGTGTGGCGCAGCGCACTGTCAGTTTCACCGTGCTCGGTACGGCAGGTGCTACTAATATCCTAGACTTCCAGGTCCAAGATTTCGTCCTCCCCGCACAAAATTTTGTAACGGCAACGAATTTCTTTTTGCTGACCGAAACGGACGAGCTGGGCAACAAAGCGTTGAAGATCGTGAACGACACCATTGTTGAACCGAACGAAGCGTTCACCTTGGGATTCAATCTTGGTGTTGCTCTCACGAATGTCGGGGTTGATCCCAACGGCGATGGAACTACTAGAAGCCAACTAACCCATACGATCACCGACAATGACACAGCAACGATAGAGATCGTTCCAGGACAGACCATTCAAGAAGAGGGAGGGGCTCAAAGTGTTGTCATCCGTCTTATTACTAGTGACGGCGAGGGAAGCCATGCCACACTGAGTGAGGCGATTACATTCAAAGGCATTCTTGATCCAGGGGGCATTGCCGTACACGCTACGGACTTCTCCTTTACTCCTACTTTCGCTGGATTTAATGCGACCGAGGGAGATGGTGCAACAACCGTCGTTCCCGTAATCGCCATTTCCGATTCGATTCTCGAAGGCGATGAAACTTTTTTCTTAAATCTTGGCAATCTATCCAATGCTCTCGACGGTCACGTGACTTTGAACACTACTCCTGTGGCGGTCACTATTAAAGACAACGAGACCGGCACGATTAAATTCTCAAGTTCCAGTTCCAGCACAGCAGAAACGGGAACACACAATGTTACGGTCGAACTGGTATTCGGCCCTGGTACGTCCAGCTTAGGTAATCCGATTTCAGTTACCATTACAGATTTAGGAACGGGTTCCGCTGAAGCGACCGACTACTCGATTTCGAATACCGTAATATCCATCACGCCCAACACAACATCGACCACTCTCGCCGTTGCCATCGCTCCTGATGACATCGTCGAAAGTAACGAAACGATCAATCTTCAAGTCGATTCTGTGAGTACCTTTGATGGTAAGGTCTCGATTGATGCTGCGCATAAGGATCATACAGTAACGATCACGAACGATGATGAAACAGTGTTAACCATTACGAACGCGACCGCAAACGAAACGGACGGTACGATTACCTTTGTCGTTACGTCAAGCAAAGCTGTCCAAGGTGGTTTCAAGGTTGGTTACAACGTGTCGAATGTCACCACTACAGCAGAAGACTTCACCAGCCCTCTGAGTGGAACTTTGACCTTTGCTGGCGGCGTAAACGAAACGCAAACGATAGTATTAAACATCGCAGATGATAGTCTTGTAGAAGGAACCGAGACATTCAACGTTTCTTTGAGTGGTGTTACAGACACAACGGTGTCAACCTCCAAGATTGTGTTACCGTTACCTGATTCGCCAGCGACAGGCACGATCATGGACAACGACACCGCGACCTGGAGTTTGACACCCGCGACGAGTACTGTCACCGAA
>CAYMXM010000126.1:7036-10896 GCA_964394065.1 uncultured Pirellula sp.
ATGCGGCGATTTCGGGAACAGCGAACGAAGTGACGTTGTCCATCACGGACAACGACACCGCGACCTGGAGTTTGACACCCGCGACGAGTACTGTCACCGAAGGAGCAACAGCCACCTTCACCCTATCCCTTGCCTTGACCGGTAGTGGGACAGCACCCTTCACCCTCCAACCTGGTCAACGCGTTGCGGTCGACCTGGGGGGAACCGACATCACGACCACTTCCGCCGATTATGGCGACGTGATTTCCGCTTTGACTGCGGCGGTAACGGCCTGGAACAACACCTACGGTGGTCCTGTAGGAGGGAACATTATCGGGGAATCGTCAGCGACCGAAGATCGAGTCACGTTGACCTTCATTGCGGGAAGCAGTGGAGTGATGCAACCATTAGAAATGTCGATCGCGACAACCGACGACAACTTGGTAGAGGGGACCGAACAGGTCAAGCTCAATATCTACACTGCGAATCCAGAGACCCCATCGGTTTACGGGACCACGATCAACAATGCGGCGATTTCGGGAACAGCGAACGAAGTGACGTTGTCCATCACGGACAACGATACCGCGACCGTTCGTTTTGTAGCCGCTACGAGCAAGGTAAGTGAGGCGAATAGTGCTCACACGTTTGATGTAGAGTTGGTTATTAATGCAATGGTTAATGGAGTTCCTGTTAGTGGTGGAACCTTGGCGAATTCATTGACCGTTACAGTCGAAAACGACCAAAGCCAGCTGACTGGTCCGAACGCAAAGGCGGACACGGACGACTATACCTTCACGTCGCCGACTTATATTACCTTTGCTGCGGGCTCTGCGTCTCAGTTGAAACTGTTGACTATGAACATTAAGCAGGATACCGATCCAGAACCTGCGGAAGATGTTCATTTTGAAATTACCGCTTTGAACAACAACCGAAGCGGTCAGATTGTCATCGGGGCAAGCCCGACTCATATTGTTACCATTCTCAATGATGACATCCGCTTCACCATCGACGATGTCTCGATAGTCGAGGGGGATAGCGGAACCACATTTGCCGTCTTTACTATCTCTCGGACAGACAATACGGGGAACGTCTCAGTAAATTACTCCACTGCGAATGGAACTGCCACTGCGGGGACTGACTACACGGCCGTTTCAGGAACCATCAACTTCACCGATGGTGGATCTCTCACGGCTACCGTCTCTGTCCCCATTATCGGTGACAACATTGTTGAGCTGGACGAACACTTCTTTGTCAATTTGAGCTCTCCTGTCGGTGCATCCATTACCGACGGCCAAGGGATCGGAACGATTCTAAACGACGATTCGGCGGTTTTGACCATCAAGGAGGACGTAACAGGAAACGAAGGAAATTCCGGGTTCCGAACCTTCAAATTCACCGCGGAACTTTCCAACCCTGTCGACACGTCCCTCATTGTTGGCTACGAAGTCCTTGATGGAGACGATCTCGACCCGACGAAGAATGCCACCTTTGATGATGGAGACATGGCAACCACCGGTGGGATGATCGGTTTCGCCCCTGGGCAAACCTCGAAGGTCTTTACAATTCTGGTGTCCGGAGATACGAAGATTGAAGAGAATGAATTCTTCAAAGTGGCACTCAACTTCCTTCAATCTAACGGATACGACGTATCCATCGCCACTCCTGGAGCTGGAGGGGAGCGTCAAGGTATTATCATCAATGATGATTCTCCATCAGCTCCAGTAGCCGTAAACGATTACTCCGTTCAAACGCTTGAAGACACGCCTGTTTTTATCGACGTCTTGGCCAATGACACTGATGCAGATGGTTCGATTGATCGTACCACTGTTACCATTACGACCCTTGATGGCAAGTCCAGTCAAGGAGGAACCTTAGCGGTCGATCCTCTAACCGGTGTAGTAACCTACACCCCCGCGCTTGATTACTTTGGCCCTGATTCATTCACCTACACATTCAAAGACAACGATGCCTTAACGAGCAACACCGGCACTGTCTTTATCAACGTTACTCCGGTGAACGACACTCCGACGGTTGTCGCAGCCCCAGGATCTCAAGTAGCGACCGAAGGGACTCTATTCACACTGGATGTCTCGGGAACCTTTACGGATGTGGAAGATTCCACCCTTTCGATTACCGCTAGCGGTATGCCAGACTGGCTCGTCTTTGACCCATCAAGTGGCGAGTTCAGTGGAACTCCAAGCAACGGGGATGTCGGTGGGATTATCACCTTGACCGCCACCGATTCGGGTGGATTGAGTGTCTCGACGAGCTTCACCTTGACGGTGACGGTTGTCAACGATGCTCCGACGGTAAGTGGTCCAGTTCACCTGGGTTCGATGCTCGAAGATTCGGGATCGATCACGATCACCGAAGAACAATTGCTAGCCAATGCTAGCGATATCGATAGTAGTTCCTTGTCGGTAACTGGACTTTCAGTTCCTCTTAGCATGGGATCCCTTACCGGTTCCGGTCCTTGGACCTTCACTCCAGCATTGAACTCCAACGGAACGGTTACGTTTACCTACACCATCACCGACGGTGAAACTCCGGTTCCAGGAACGGTCTCGACGAGTGCGACGTTGACGGTAACTCCTGCGAGCGATCCAGATACGATCGTCCCCAATGGAACCCTGCATGTGACCTCTACCGATGGTAGCGGCAACATGCAGATGGGATCTGGTAACTCGGCGAGTGGTTTCGTGATCGCTACCGACCCAGTCGATGCACCGGGTGTTGAAATCGCTCTCCGAGCCGATCACCGATTCCAAGGTGCTGCACCTCGCGATCCGGGGAACCCAACTCGGTTCTATGTCCATGCGGGAGAAGCATTCGGGACACCAAACGATAGTGTCTCGCCTTTGGACGACAACTGGGCACGTTGGAACTACACGATCTCGATCAACGCCGATACCGATTCCAACGGTGGCACGATCGGGGATCTCCAGTACCACTTCGTCTTGAAGAATGTTTCCACCGGTACCGTTCTCGCAGATGTGACGTTTGAACAAGCGATTGCGATAGCAACGAGAGCTCAACTCCTGGCAATCGATCCTCTAACACCAGAAGTCGTTATCGAAGCTGCGATCGCTCAAGCCATTTCCAATATCAACGGAGCAAGCCTCTACCAAGACAGCTTGAACTTCGAATCTTCCTTCCTGGATGCGTTCGATCCGAACGATCCAGGGGAGTACACGATCGAAGTGATCGCACGGGATCGTAGCAACGGTTCGGATCGGTTGTCCAACAAGATCATTGTTATAGTAAACAACCCACCGATCGCCGTTGCGGATACTCTCTCGGCTACCGAAGATACTCCTGTGACCTACCCGGCCAACGCGATCCTCGGCAACGATATCGATGTCGATGGAAACGCATTGACGATCAAGTCGGTGACCAGCGGAACCGGTGGTACGGTGACCTTGAATCCAGATGGCACGGTGACCTTCACCCCGAATGCGAACTTCAATGGTGAAGCAACCTTCACCTACATCGCGACCGACGGCAAACCTGTCGACGCCGATAGTCAATCTGTCACAGTGAAGATCAACGTCGCACCGGTCAACGATATGCCAGTTCTCAGTGGCGTACCGGCTACCCAGAGCGTTGCGGAAGGAAGTACGCTGACGTTTACGGCTACGGCTAGCGATGTCGATGTGCCATCGCAGACATTGACCTTCAGCTTGCTCAGCGCACCAGCGGGTGCGTCGATCCATCCAACTTCCGGGGTCTTTACTTGGACTCCGACCGAAGAGCAAGGACCGGCTGTCTATAACATCACGGTTCAAGTGAGCGATGGAAACGGTGGTACCGACACCAAGATAGTCAACGTCACGGTTACGGAAGTGAATGTCGCTCCGGTTCTTGCAGCAATCGGCAACCAG
>CAYMXM010000127.1:0-10863 GCA_964394065.1 uncultured Pirellula sp.
TTACCTTAACGTCGCGAACGCAGACTGGAGGGTCTGACCACCTTGAGAGACCACGGTATCGTTCTCCTCAAGGCCGCTGATGATTTGCGTGAAGTGGGTGTCGGATTTTCCAATGACGATCCGTCTTCGTTCGTAGACTTCGTCTGGTCGTTTTACAAAGGTGAACCAGTTCAGCCCATCTCGAACCAATGCGGTCGAAGGAATCGCAAGGTGGGGTTCATGCTGGTCGGTTTGAAGTTGAACAGAAACCATCATTCCTTCCCGAAACGAGAGGGGGATTTCCTCTGGCTCTACCTCCAACCAGATCGTTCGGGATCGGGTGGCTTCGTCAATCTCCGGGCTCATCCGAACTACGTGCACCTTTCCTCGAACCTCGGGGGTTGCGAGGAGTTGGATGTAGCCCTTGGTTCCGACTCCGATTTGATCGGAATGTTGAGATGGGATCTTGGTTTCAATCCAAGTTCCTTCGCTGCTGTGAACCTCGACGAGTGGTTGGTTGGCGAGAGTTGTTTGCCCCAACGTGCAATTCAAAACGGCAATCCGTCCATCGATGGGAGACCGAACCGGTAATACGCTCAAAACATTCTTGTTCGTAAGAAGGGATTCGATGTCCGAAGACGAGAATCCAAGAGTGCTCAGCTCCTTCTTCTGCCGTTCGAAGCGAACTTGTTCTAGGGCGAGTGTTCCTCGTTCCTCCAGGATGGTTCGGAGGGCTACTGCGTCACCACCACTTTGTTCGAGGCGCGTGATTCGTTGTTGCACGAGTTCAAGGTTCAACGCGGTTTGGAGAAGATCGAGTTGGAGCGTTTGCAGTTCCGTTCCAAAGAGTTCGAGAACCACCTCTCCTTTTTGAACCACTTTGCCAGGAACTGCGTGGATTGCTCGAACGTTCGCGGCGAGCTGGGAGGTTAAGGTCGCTTTTTTCCCGGGAGGCAACGCGACGACTCCTTCTCCTCGTACCACCGAATAGAGGTTTTCTATTCTCGCAGATTGAAGTTCCACCCCGAGATGCTGCCGTTGTTCTTCGTCCAGTTTGAGAGTCTCTCGAAAGAGGAGGCTGGACAGCTCATGCCCTCCTTGCGTTACGATTCGATCTCCCGGGTAGATGTCACCGGTCAAGACTTCGAGGAGCCCTTCGTCGTGCCCACGCCTCTTTCCGATGCGAACAACTCGCTTTCGGTACTCACCACTCCCCTTGGTGGACGCTTCCTCGACAAGTACATAATTTTGCATTCCGTCGCTGAAGAGGGATTCGCGGGGGATGGATATCGCCTCTCTTGCATCCGAGCCGTAAACGATCGCGGTGCCGGACATTCCCGCTAAGAGCTTGTGCTCGTTCTGCGTTCCTATCTCATTGGTAAGATCCGCTCCGCGGAGTATGCCCCAGGCCCAAGCGTTCTGGGTTACAGGGTCCAGGTGCGGATCTAGGTAAGCGATCGTGCTAATCACCGGTTCGGATTTTCCTAGGAATTGAAACTCCACTCGGTCTCCTACTTGAACCCAGGGAAGATCCTTTTCGAGGAGTTGGACCTTTCCCCACAGGACGCGGCTGTCTGCTATCTCGAAGAGATGCTCGTCCGCCTCCACAAACTTTCCTTCCGCGAGATCGGAATGGATGATTGTTCCATCGATCAAGGCTCGGATGGGATAATGCGCTTCGCTAGAACCGTTTGCTAAGCGCGCTTCATCGAGGACATCGTCAACATTGAGAAGCTTTGCTTTGATCTGAGCGATGGAGAGGGCGAGTCGTGCGCGTTCAAGTTCATTTTCCAAGTCCAGCAATCTTCGCTGAGGGATGCTTCCCGAGGCGACCGCTGGTCGAGTCAAACGCATTTGGCTTTCAGCGGTTTGAACCATCGTGAGAGCAGAGCGATATTCGAATCGAAGATTGTCGAGGTCTCGACTTGCGATCTCCGCGAGGATTTGACCTGCTTTTACCTCCTCACCAGGTTGCGCGAGTAGATTAACGACTCGGCCTGCGAGTTGTGTGGAGACGATTGAGCGCGCGTTCCAAGGAATTGCTGTTTCGGCGTATCCATCGAATGTGGAGTGAACTTTCCCTTCGGCAATTTCGATCGCTTCGACACCGAGTCCTTTTCTTGCTTGCGCGGACAAAGCGATCGCCCCTTGCCGCAAGTCGACTTGGACACCTTTCGTTGGCAAAGGCTGATGCCCCTCGTGGGGGAAGGCTACGCTGGTTGGAATGGTGGAGATTAGGAGGAACGTGGTGATTTTTGATTTTAGGAAGACCACAGGTGCACCTTTTGGTTTATCGCTCCCCCTCGCCCCGCTTCGGGGAGAGGGGCTGGGGGTGAGGGGTAGGAGTGTTCGTAATATTGATTAAGTTAGCTCGCTCCCGATGCCCTCCGTCTGGATAGGGGACGCGCCCTTCTCGTACTCGTGCTCGTGCTCGTGCTCGAGACTTCGAGCGCCTGAATCGAATCGAGGCGCCAAACTCGGCTATCGTTTCTAGCACTTCAACCCCTCACCCCCAGCCCCTCTCCCCGAAGCGGGGCGAGGGGAGCAGATTCCTAATGCGTGGTGCGTGCTAGGGCGCCAAAGCGGTGTCCGACGGGGACAAGCCCCGGTCGGACAAACCAATGATAAGTTAGCGGTTCCGTAATCCTGTTACGAGCCGCGGGCTGTGATGGGGGAGAAACTACTTCTTGACGAACTCTTCTGGTTTTGGCATTGGGTCTTTGGACTCTTTTGCCATGCGTACGAACTCGTCGATGCAGGGTTGGCAGCAGAATTGGTAGTCGTTTCCGTCGACCGTCCAAGTGAAATTCGGGTTTGCCTTGGTCTCCGTGATCGGGCAAATTTTGTCGCCAGCTTTTGGGTTCATATCATGAGCCGAGCGAATCCCTTTGAACTTGATCGATGGAATCGTCTTTCCGTTCTTATCGATATCCGCTTGCGTGTATCGACCTTCGGGGGCGAGATAGAGCGCTTTCTCCTCTTCCACATCGATCGCATCAGGCATCTCGGCATCGGAGTGGCTTTCGGTAACCGACTGAAAACCTAAGCGGAATCGCTCTCCGGAGATTTTGATGTTGGGAACCGTTACATCGAGAGGAACTCCTACGAGTTCTTCCGGGAGCTTGCCTGAGAAGAGCGAGGTTCGACTGGGTGCATCTCCATCTTGAGGTGTCGGTTCAAAATCGATTTGCTTCGAATCGGAGCTTCCGATCTTTTTGACATACCCTTTCAAGGTCTGAGATTCGATGTCGATGACGCGGGTTTCATCGCTACCGAGGGTATAGAGACGAACCGTTCCATCGCTTTCGATAACCGCTTCGATGTGGTAGCTGTCCCGCCCGAGGGAAACCATGATTCCGCCATGTTGCCCCGGCTTATGACCATGCTCTTCGGTGGGAGAAGTCGCGTTGGTCGCTGATTCGTTTGCACTAGAAGACGCTTCAGGGGAAGGAGCGGAGCTATCGGCTGGTTGGGAAGGTGGACTCGGATTATTGGGGGGATTGTTGGGTGGTGGATTGCATCCTGTTAGGAATAGAAGTCCCCCGGCAGCTAGGGTTAGATTGGTGGCGAGGAGGGAGGAGGTGAAAAGTTTGCGTTGCATCGTTGTGTTCCTGGAATGATGGAGATTTTGGATTGATTGCATGTTCTGGAAGCTACCCTCCCCGTGGCCTGACGCATCGGTGATAAGTGGGAGGACGCGAAGCGTCCTACCATCACAACCCGTGGCGTTAGCGAGGGACAGCGTCGCGAGTGTACGTGGCCCCTCGCCGAGGATATCTCGAGGATCGCGTGGCACGTCCCTGAGGCACGAAGGGCGTGTTGCGATACCTTGCATGGGACGCCTGGTTTTCAGTGCTATCCCTCGCTTACGCCACGGGTTGTGATGAGGATCGCTTCGCGTTCTTTCTCTTATTTCTTAAGAGCTGCTTCGTACAAATCATCTAGTGCGGAAAGGTACTTTTCCGGCGCAGCGGTCATTTTCTTGGTGCATGGTGGACAGCAAATGTAGATTCGTTGTCCTTCGATGATTGCGGTCTTCGACTTTTCAGAGATCTCGTTATCTTTCATTACCAAGCAATGCTTTTGCGCCTTAGCTAAATTCTCCGAGATGGTCTCCATATAGGATTCCTTCGGTTTACTTTTCGTGCATTGTTCGCAGCAGACGTAGAGGGTTTCTTTAGACTCTGGATCGGTGATGGTGTGAGAGGTTTTGTCGGCGGAAAGCTCTTTGCCAGAAACGGGGCAGATCTTTTGCACACCGATTCGTAGCTTCGCTCGCCGTTCGAGATCAGCTTCCTTGGTATATGGTTGATTCGTAGCGAATACGAAAGGAGCGAACAGGGATGCGATAGCGATGCTGAAAAGAATACGGTTTTTCATGGTATGGTCCTTTTAGGGTTTGGTTAATGTTTCGTAGTAAAGATGAGTAGTTAAGGTATGTTTGGCCGATGCGAAGCGAGGCCACGCAATCACAACCCGTGGCGTAAGCGAGGGATAGCGCTGGCAACCACGCATCCAATGCGAGGTCTCATAGCACGCCCTTCGTGCCTCAGGGGCGTGCCACCCGGCGCCTGAGAGATTTCCTGACAAGGGCTACGTGCACTCGCGACGCTATCCCTCGCTAACGCCACGGGTTGTGATGGTAGGACGCTTCGCGTCCTACCTCTCAACACCGATGCGTCAGGCCAGCCGAGAGCGCATCGCTTCGGGCGAGACGCGCACGAGCCACTCTAGAATAGAGGCACCTTGAGAGATTTACGTCTGGCTCAAAGCCGCCAGACGCACGCGAGCGCGTTCCAATTGCGCCCACATAAGACGAGAGTCTTATCATAAGAAGTCCAAACAGCTGGTGCATCGACCGATGCAACGCGAACCAGCGGAGCCAGTACAAACTCCAACGAGCAAACGGCGGTGACCCCGCGTCCTTCATGATGAGACGAGACAGAGCTCTTAACGCACTGGCATTCCTGATCGGTCTGATCCGCATGGCATCCGCTTGGAAACTTAGCCGTTCGTTGCTCTCCCTTGCCAGGATTCTGACTCTTAGCGCAGCAATTCGGGCAACCTGTCGAAACCCCTTCCGCTTCGCTGGTTTCATCCGATCCTGATTGGTATGCCAGTACTAAATTGCCCAGAGAACGCCACAAACAGCAGCAGTTCCCCCCGCCCGCCATTTGAGACGTAGCGACGGCTATTAGGAGTACAAGCTTGAGTAGAGTCGCAATCATTCCCGAGAATCCATGCAGTATTACGTTTGACACGTAACCGATAAGGTCAAGCAATTTTACCCAATCGACAATCGAAAAGCTAGGTCGATCAGGTTGGCCTTTGCCTCGCTTTATATCTCTGCTCCCCTTGCCCCTTTTAGGGGAGAGGGGTCGGGGGTGAGGGGTTGAATCGTTAGAAACGTTGACCAAGTCCTTCCTCCGCCGCTGCGCGGCGGAGGGGAAAAGCGCGCGGTGGTGGCGCCTGCTAGGGCGCCAAAGCGGTGTCCGACGGGGACGAGCCCCGGTCGGACAAGAAGCGAATCTGAGAACGAAACTTGCGCAAACCTAAATCGCCACAACACCAACTTTTTTGACAGCCCAACCCAAGAAGAATTGCTCACCTCCATTGCGCCTTGGCGTGAGTTCTAAGGAGAATTTTTCATGTCCAGCTAAACTTGTCTCACCCGCATCAAACGCATCTCGAATCTCATATAGCGTCGAAAGGTTGGGTAGCGGAACTTCGTGAACAATAAGAACCAGTAGCGTTTACGTATCTTCCAGATTCTAGACCAATGGACAGCCGAAAAGGGTGTTTGCTCGGGGTGATCGTAATCGCTATCGACAATGGAATTTGCTAGACAGCTTGCTACTTGCATTGATTCGTCCTAATCGTTTTCAAACTCTTTTTCATCTCTGTGCTCTCCGTGCCTCTGTGTTTGAAAAGCCTCTGTGTTTGAAAAATCTCTTCACCACTCGCGCGTCAACTCAATTCCCTTCACTCCCTCCAAGTGCAATCGGAACTTGAACCGTTTGCCCGTTTCGAACGACCGTCAGGACGACTTGATCTCCAGGTCGCTTCGTTTCGATGACTCCCAACAAGTCATCGGATCGCTTTACTTTCTGATTGTCGATTCCGACGATCATGTCCGATTCGCTGTGATCGACCACCTCCTGTTCGACCGGTAGAAGACCGATACGCCCTTTGCGCCGAGAAATTTTGGAACCTTGAATCCCCGCGCGTTCCGCCGGCCCCCCCGGGGTTACGTTCACGACGAGGAGCCCGCGATCGGTTTCGAAGACTTGAAGGATCCCGATCGTCGGCCGAATGACTCGACCGTGGGTCAACAACTGAGTTGTGACCCGTTTGATCGTGTTGACCGGAATCGCAAACCCGATTCCCGCATTGTCCCCGCTTCGAGTTGCGATCGCCGTGTTCATACCGATCAACTCCCCGCGAGAGTTGAAAAGGGGTCCCCCCGAGTTTCCTTGATTGAGCGCCGCATCGATTTGAATGATCGAATGAATTTGGCGCTTCGTCTTCGAGCGGATTTGACGGTTCAGACTCGAGATGATTCCTGTGGTCATCGTCCGCTCCAATCCGAACGGGTTGCCGATCGCGACGACATGCTGGCCCACTCGCAAGTTGCTGGAATCCCCCCAAGGGACAGGGAATAGCACAGACTCGGGTGCACTGATTTGTAATATCGCGATGTCGTTGTCCGCGTCTTGACCGACGAGCGTGGCGGGATAGGCGTCTCCGTTGAACAGGGTGACCGTGACCTTCTGCGAACCACTGATGACGTGATGGTTGGTGAGAATGTGACCTTGATGGTCGAATACGCTTCCGCTGCCACTCCCCTCGATCTCGGCGGCCAAGAGAAGGGTTTCGGGACGGACCGACGTGGTGGAGATATTCACGACACTTCGGTTGGCTCGGTCATAAACCGATACGTTCACCGCCTCCTCGGCTGTCATCGCGATGAAGCCATCCCCCATGTCGATCCCTCCAACAGGCGACGGAGTTGGCATGGCTCCCGGCAAGCCTGTAGGGGGGAGGATAGCGCTAGGAGGCGTGGAAGGAGGGGTGTACTGGGCGGTCGCGCGAGGGCCCTGCCAAGCGTTCTGTACGGCCATTCCGATCACGATCCCGATACTCGTCAGAACAAACGTAGCGATTCCTTTGTGCACCATCCGTAATCATCCCTCTAGGAAATAGTCTCCGTTTTTGTTTCTGCAGCACTCGATCTTATCCTTTTGGCATGGCTTTACAACTCAGGTGGTGAGAGCCTCTCGCTGCCAGCGGGGGGCTTGATTGGCCCTGAACGGTGGGCCGGCTCACTGTGCTGATGGCGGCTTTGATTGGAGGCGGCGGTTAACGGAATGAATTCCGTTCTACAATTCCCCTAACCGTGCGGTGAGCCGGTCTGCCGTCAACCGGTGTCGACGAGCCAGGAGGGTGATGAGGGGAAAGACAGCCAGAGAGAAGGGAGAAAAGATCGAGACTAGCCCCTTACCAAAAATCGGGGATAATGGAGCGAGCTTACACCCATGTATGGATGATGTTTTGGATTGCAAAAAAGGATTGAATTCGAATGCCCATCACGACTTCGCAGATTATCGATCCGCTCAACGAGAATCAGCGACAAGCGGTCACGCACATCGATGGCCCTCTTCTCACGTTGGCCGGACCCGGTAGTGGTAAGACCCGTGTCGTTACCCATCGGATCGCGTACATGCTCGATCAAGGTGTTTCTCCCTATTCGATCCTCGCTTTGACCTTTACCAACAAAGCTGCTCGCGAGATGAAGGGGCGGATCGACCGAATGGTCGAGGGATGCCCGGTCTGGATGGGGACGTTTCACGGTTACTGTGCTCGCTTTTTGCGACGCTTCGGGGAGATGGTTGGGCTCACTCCGAATTTTACGATCTTCGACACCGATGACTCGAAAGGTGCGATGAAGAAGGCGATCGAGCTCGCAAAGGTTTCTTTGACTCACCTCAACCAAGGTGACATCGGCAGACGGATCGGCGCTCTCAAGAACAAAGCGATCTCCCCCGAGATCTTCGAGGGGAATGTTCGGGGGGATCACGACAAGATTATCAGCAAGGTCTACCCCGTCTATCAGAATCTTCTGCGACAGTTCAATGCCGTCGACTTCGACGATCTCTTGATGCACACGGCGAATATTCTTCGCGCCAATCCCGACCTGCGCGCCGATCTCGACGCCAAGCATCGCTACATCCTCGTCGATGAATATCAGGATACGAATCTAGCGCAATACTTGATCGTGCGCGGTCTTTCGATCGACCATCCGAACCTCAATGTGACGGGGGATCCGGACCAATCGATCTACAGTTGGCGAGGAGCCGATATCTCGAACATTCTCAGCTTCGAAAAAGACTTTCCAAATTGCGTGACGGTCCGACTGGAGGAGAACTATCGGAGCTCTCCTCAAATTCTCTCGATCGCCGACAGCTTGATTTCATGCAACACGCGGCGCAAAGCCAAGGTGTTGCGACCTACGCGTGAAGCCGGACCTCCCGCTCGATTCTGCACCTACGGGTCCGATCGGGAGGAAGCCGACGATATTGCGCAGCGCATCGCCCTTGAGATTTTGGAGAACGGCGCAAAAGCCAAAGAGTTTGCGGTCCTCTATCGAACCAACGCTCAGTCGAGGTTGATCGAGCAAGCCCTCTTGAAGCGAAAGCTCAACTATCAATTGATCGGTGGTTTTCGGTTCTATCATCGAGAAGAGATCAAAGATATCTTGGCCTATCTGCGACTGGTTCACAATCCGACCGACGATATAGCTTTCGATCGGATCATCAACGTCCCGACGCGAGGGCTTGGGGCGAAGTCGTTGCAGAAGGTGACGGAACTTGCTCAAGACCGGGGGATACCGATGCTCGTTGCTCTCCGCGCAGCGATCGAGCATGGGTTGTTGAGCAAGAAGGCTGCATCGGGGGGGAGCCAGTTTCTCGCGGTCTACGACAAGCTTGTGCAGAAGGCAACCGGTCCCTTGTTGAGCGTGATCGACTCTATGCTGCAAGAAACGAATTACATCCCTTATCTGACGGCTCGCAAGTCCGAGACGCCGGACGAGAGCATCGTTGGGAATATCAACGAGCTTCGTGCCGATGCGGCCCAGGCCGATAGCGAGGCAGAGGACGGGAATGTCATGGAACGATTTCTGGAGCAGGTCACTCTCATCAGCGACGCGGATGGAATCGAAGATGTCGAGAACAAGGTAACGCTGATGACCCTCCATGCGGCGAAGGGACTGGAGTTCGATAACGTCTTTATCATCGCCGTCGAGCATGGAGTCCTCCCTCACATTCGTTCGATGAACGATCCTAAGCAATTGGAAGAGGAACGGCGATTGTTGTTCGTCGGGATCACCCGCGCCAAGAATCGATTGCAGATGAGCATGGCGAAGCAGCGAGGGTTCTCGAGCAATCGAATGGGCGCCCCGAGCCCGTTCATGATGGAACTTCCTCGCGCCGAGTTAGAAGTCGTCGATCGAACCGATCTTGATGCGTTCGATGTTTCGTTCATGGATGATGTGAATCAAGAGGAGGGTGGAGAGTACTTCGTCGAAGAATACAGCGACGCCACCGCGTCCAAGAGTTTTTTGCACAACTCTCCTCGCAAGGGGAAGAAAGCGAAACCACCGATCAAAACACCGAACGCTCATACGGTTCTTCTCGCCGAAGACGAATGGAGCCAAGAGGGGACGGATGAGGATGCGACCTATGAGGAGGTTTCTCAGGAGTGTTCCGTAAACCAACAAGCACCGTCGCAGCCAAAGATGGTGCAGCAATTACGGAACCAAATCGGGGCGGGTGGTTTGAAGTCGGGTTCTCACTTTCAATCGATCACCACCAAGGAAGGGGTAGAGGTGGAGATGTTTGAGCAAGGTTCCGTGGTGCGACATCCCGAGTATGGCATCGGCCAAGTCGAGTCGGTGGAAGGGCACGGCAAACGCCGAATGGCTCGCGTCAGCTTCGAAGGAGGAGAATCGAAGAGTTTCCAACTCAGCATGTCACCGCTGGCTCTGATTGAAGCGTAGCGGCTATCTTAATTTTAACCACGGATCACACGGATGGATGGGTTGGGTGGCACGTCCATTTGTTTGGCCAACGCATAAGCGAGGCCCAAAAATCACAACCCGTGGCGTTAGCGAGGGACAGCGCTGGAAACCAAGGATCCTACCCCAGGTCTCACAGTACGCCCTTCGTGCCTCAGGAGCGAGCCACCCAGCGCCCGAGCATTCCCGACGAAGGGAGACGTTCACTCGCGACGCTATCCCTCGCTAACGCGTCGGGTTGTGATGGTAGGGTTTCAACCGACGCACGCCTAATCCGACATTATGCGATCGTGCCAGTCATTCTTTTTTTCGTTGGGACCTAGGACTAAGTTATCTGCAATCAAGACCTTCAGCTCATCTCGTAGGAATTTGAAGTCGGGAAGAATGTCGGCAGGAGATTCCCAGAACTGTTGGAAATAGGGTTTTTGCAAAGCGTTACGGGGATCAAAAATGATACCGGCGTATAGAATATTGGCTTCAACGGGTTGTACAGAATTTATACCAATGAGAGTGGCAATGCAGCTCCTCAGTTGCAGGCTTTTTCCAACATTCATTTCTCCCGCAAAGTTTCTCTGTTGCATCTGAACCCGGTCTGTCATGTCGCCAAAGAATCGCCCCTCTTCAGAAATGTTTCTTACGCACCACGAAATCCCACTGACTCTGTTGATCCACGTAACAAACATATGTTTTTCTTACAAAATGGCTGGCTGTTTAGCGTTGCCTGAAAATAGCATCGCATCGCCCATTGTTTCTGGCACTTCTACCCCTCACCCAACGCCGTTAAGTAAATTTTAGGCCGCTTGTTGGAG
>CAYMXM010000128.1:0-10809 GCA_964394065.1 uncultured Pirellula sp.
GCTTACGCCACGGGTTGTGATTCTCGGGCCTCGCTTACGCGTCGGTCAAACTACCCACCACTTTATATTCGCGCCAATGCGTGAGGTTAAGGCCGGGGGTGAGGGGTAGGAGTGCGAGAAGCAATAGCCGAGTTTATGTACCAGCCAACCGACTATGTCCACATCCTTCCCGATTTGGTAATACTTGGGGATTTCCAAGCTCTACCGGCAAACCAAACCGCGATGATCTCAGGGGGTATTCTAGGATTTGGGGAAGCGGCCACCGGTTCGCTTTGCCTTACCCTCAATGAAAGGGAAATGAGTTTCCCACAAACCGAGAATATCCTCGTCTGGTGCGTTGGCGCCTGGTCGAATTTTTTGAAATGCAGCTGGTTTTTGGCGAAAGGCATCCGAGAAGACGCACTTTGGGTAGTCTCCGAAAGGGACTATATAGACTCACGTGAAGTTCAACAGCATATCTCGGCGGCGAGAACTCCAGAACCGATCGCCCTGGCGTTTTCGGGCTCCCTTTGGAAGGTGCTGAATCAAGGCGAAACAACCGAGTCCCTTCTGAAAGTGTTAGAACCATTTGACGGGAAGGATAATCCCTTTGTAACAAGAATCATCGATGGATTCCGTTCGCTCCTTCCGAACGAGAGAAACATCAGTCACTCGGACTTTCAGTTGTTATCCCCTATCTACGAAACACCGGGTATTCGGGTTGCGAACCTCGTGGCTTCTCTTTCCGAATTTGAGACAACTCTTGTCTTGGACCAATTCGCCAATCGATTGCGACAATTCGCTGAAGCTGGGTTCGTTGATTTTGTCGGCAGCTCGTTTTACACGAGCAGAGTAAATCTAAGCCCTAAAGGGCTCTCTCTATTTTTGGGAAGTGGAGAGGAAGAGACACTTCCACCAATGTATGTTGGGAGACTCTGCATCGGGTCTGAATCACGTAGCGATGGCAGCCCATAGCCCCTCTCCTCGAAGCGGATCGGTTTTTCATTAGGAGCTGGCAACAGGCGATTGAACCCCGTAATGCGAGGTGATACGATCACGGAAGTGACACGGGTAGCGCGTTCGTAGCCAAGTTGTCTTTCTTTCATTAGTACAAGGCGTCTTCTCCGATGAAAACTAGCTATGCCTTCAAATGTTTAGGTTCGATAGGTTTGGTCTTGATGGTATTCTCCTTAAGCGCGCTTGCGTTTCAGGAAAAGGAAATACCTCCTCCCGATTATCTATCTGGAGAAGCCAAAGTGATGTTTGCGCGTTTGTTCTCAAATCAGGCGCGCGAGGGGAGCGAACAGGGATATCGAAAGAGGATGGACGAGAAAGAGGCTCTTACGGAGTTGACAAAACAACGGATGTGGAGCTTGGGAACGGATTCCTGGTTGAATGCATCTGGACGCAAGAAGGAAACGAAGTTAGATAGGATGGCCTTCTATGTGGAGAAAAGCCTCTACGAGGAATCTAAAAAATTCTGGGATGAAGAGCACAAATCTCTCGCGAAAAAAATCAAGGAAGGGATGTCCATTGAGGAGACTGCCAACTTTCTGATCGAGTTGGTGAGCGCTTACTCCGAGTCCAGCAATGACAATGAGATGTCCCTCTCCTTTTACGCTGACGTCACCCAAGATTTTACCTTTCCTGATAAGATTGGTATCCGTCTCTGGTTCAACCGTTGGAAGAATATATACAGCCCCGCCCAACGCGCCTTTTTCTATCAACAAGGGAACGCGCAAGGGATCAGTAGTGTCTTGTTGGGAAGGGACTACTTTATGGATGCTGCGACTCGTTTGGCCCAAGAAAGTCAACTAAAGCCGAGACAACCCAACCGACCTCATCCTGCCATGTCTCTTCTAGGGATAAAAGCTCCTCCGGTCGAGGATGACGGCCTTAGCATCGAAGAACGCGAGGCAGCTCTCGGATTTCGTGTGAAGAAACTTCAGGAAGAAAACACGTTGCAAATCGAAGGGGTTTCGTTCGTTGGATTCGACGAACCCATAGGCATGAACGATATGCTCCTTCTCCTCCTCCCCGAAGGAAAGGTGGTCGAATATGAAAAGCTTCATCGGATGTTTGGGATGTATATCGAAAAACTACGCTCCAATAGAAACGTGAAAGCAAATGTAACCTACGAGTTCACGATTTCTCCCTACAAGCATGGAGCCTGGGAGTATTCCCAAGTGAAACTTAAAAGAATCGCAGAAGAGTAGGATTTGAGGACGATTGCACTTCATCAGAATGCTCCCTTCTGGGCTAAGAGGATGCGAAGCATCCGCCACCCTCTCAAGTTTTTTTCTGCGAACCTCCGCGTCCCCTGCGGTTAATTCGATAAGTCAACCACGCCCAACGCTTCGCTCTGAGCGTGCCACCCCTGGCTCTGAGCTTGGCCCCCCTGTGCACTCCCTCTCCCGATGACTACCCGATGATCGGCATGACGACATCCCCGTGGATATCGGTCAACCGGAATTGCCTTCCCTGGAATCGGTAGGTCAATCGCGTATGGTCGATGCCGCAGAGGTGGAGGATCGTCGCTTGCATGTCGTGGACATGCACTGGATTTTCGGTAATGTTCCAAGCGAACTCGTCTGTCGCTCCATAGGTATACCCCTTCTTCACGCCACCACCAGCCATCCACCAGGAGAATGCTTTCCCGAAGTGATCTCGCCCTCGCGGTTTATCCGAAGGGCCTTGGCCAAAGGGGGTTCGTCCGAATTCACCTGCCCAGATCACGAGGGTGTCCTCCAACAAACCTCGCTCCTTCAAATCTTTGACCAACGCAGCTGACGGAGCGTCGGTATCTTTGCATTGCTCTTCCAGTTGGGTGTGAAGATTGTTGTGCTGATCCCAACCGGCGTGCATCAACTGAACAAACCGTACCCCACGTTCTAGGAGTCGGCGCGCGATCAAACAATTGTTGGCAAACGTCCCCTTGACCAACGCATCTGGCCCATAGCGTTCGATGGTCTCCTTCCTCTCCTTAGAAAAGTCCAATAGGTCGGGAACGCTGCTTTGCATCCGATAGGCCATCTCATACTGCGCGATGCGAGTCTCGATCTCGGGATCTCCGTACTCAGCCAAGTGCTCTGCGTTCAATGCCGCAATGTCATCGAGCATCGAGCGCCGCGCATCCCGTGTCATCCCATTCGGAGTGGCCAGATAAGGAACCGGATCCCCGGTGTTCCGGAACCGAACACCTTGATAGCGGGTCGGTAAAAAACCGCTCCCCCAGTAGTAGTCAAAGAATAACTGCCCACAAGTTTTCCCCTTATCGCTCGACGTCATCACGACGAAGGTGGGTAACTCATCGGTCTCACTCCCGAGCCCATACGATAGCCAAGCCCCCATGCTCGGCCGCCCGGGGACTTGCGAACCCGTTAAAAAGTAGGTCACCCCTGGTGCATGGTTGACCGCTTCGGTGTGCAAGGATCGGACGAGGGTCATCTCGTCCGCAAGGCTCCCGATATTGGGAATCATCGAACTGAGGCGTAGCCCCGATTCTCCATACGTTTCGTAAGGCTTGATCGCAGGAACGCATGGCCATTTCCCGTTCCCAGCGGTCATCGTCGAAAGGCGCGTCGTCCCTCGAATCGAGTCGGGGATCTCCTGCATCGCCCGTTCCTGCATGACAGGCTTTTCATCGAACAAGTCGACGTGCGAGGGACCGCCACCTTGCCAGAGAACCACAACCCGTTTGGCTTTAGGTGCGAAATGAGGGAGATCGGGGAGACCCGGCGAAGTCCGGCTCCCACCCTCCTTGGCCGATAGGTCTCGTTGCAAGAGAGAGGCGAGAGCTGCCGCGCCGACGCCGCTCCCAAATCGCCCGAAGAGTTGTCGGCGAGTGACATGAGCGGCGTTTTGTTGAATCAGTTCGTTGTCCATGCTATTCACGGGTTAGCGCCTCATCCAAGTTAAAGATCGCAAGGCAGACGGCGGAAAGGGATGCCAAATGCTCAGGTGCATCGGTTGGTTTCGGAGTCGATTCACCATTTTTAAGGTACGCCTCTGCGGAGGATGGATCCGCATCGAAGAAGGCTTTCTGCTTCTGATAAGCCCCTCGCAGCAACTCCAACTCCTTCGCTGCTGGAGGACGACACAAAACCGTTTCAAAGGCGAGGGTCAATTGTTCGTCGAGATTCTCGTTCGTTGCAACCACCTGTTCCGCAAGCCCTCGTGCAGCTTCGACCCAGGTCGGATCGTTCAAGGTCGTCAGGGCATGCAATGGAGTGCTCGTCACCGATGGTCGAACTTTGCAGGTCTGCCGATTCGATGCGTCGAACATATTCGCCGGTCCGACGGTTCGCCTCCAGAAGGTGTACAGACTCCGGCGATAGAGATCGGCCCCCTCCGACTTGGGATAGGTGAAATCCCGTTCCTTGGTAATCGCGAGAGATTCCCAAATCCCATCCGGTTGATAGGGATAGACCGGTTTCCCACCGATCCGCTGATCGATGAGGGAGCCCGTTGCGAGAGCCCAGTCTCGCAACACCATCGCCGGCATGCGGAACCGGTTCGCCCTCGCATAGAACTTGTTCTCAGGATCATAGCTCTTGAGCACAGGAGAAAACCGACTCGATTGTCGGTAGGTCGCGCTGGTGACAATCAACCGATTGAGAGCCTTCATATCCCAGCCATTCTCTCGGAACTCCACCGCAAGCCAGTCGAGGAGTTCGCGATGGAATGGATACTCGCTCTGAACACCGAAATCTTCGACCGTCTTCACCAATCCAACATTGAAGAAATGAAGCCACATCCGGTTGACTTGAACCCGAGAGGTGAGTGGTTGCTCCGGAGACAAAAGCCACTTCGCAAGCCCTAGCCGGTTCCTCGGGAGGTCTTCTCCCATCGGAGGAAGAAACTCGGGAGTTCCGAAGTTTACTTTATCACCGAGGCTCAGATACTCCCCGCGAAGCAAAACGTGCGTATCTCGCGGTTGCTCGTCGCTCATCACCATCGGGCGAGGCATTTGATCGTTGATGTAATCCCGTCGCGCCGTCCCGAGACGATCGACTTCGCTGATCTTCGGGAACGTAGGCTTCAGAGCCTCCCGCACTTTCTGATTGAAGTGGGCTCTCAACTCCCGGTCGATGTTGGCCCGATCCTCGTCACTTCTTTCCCCTTCTGGTTTTGCAAGGAGAGCGAGCAACGCTTCGTTGAACTCCTTCCCCTCTGCAGGTTTTTTATCGGCGAGCACTCCTACCTTCCACCCCGCAAAGGCAGCGTTGAGAAGTGGGTTGAGCTCTTTGTTGATTGCTCCGATCTCCGCGTCGAACTTCGCGATTCTCGCAGTGACTTCTTCGTTAGGGACATCGATGAAAGGACGACCGACGCGGATCCGACGCGATTGAAATTGAGGAGTCCCCGTTTCGGGAACCCGGTTGAACGCATCCATCAATCGGTAGTAGTCTCGTTGCGTGATCGGGTCGTACTTATGATCGTGGCACTGGGCGCATGCCATCGTCAATCCGAGAAACACCGTCGCAGTCGTGTCCATTCGGTCGAACAAAATGTTGAACCGTTGTTCTTCCGCGATCGCGCCACCTTCGCCGTTCAGCAAATGGTTGCGATTGAATCCGCTCGCGATCTTCTGTTCGACGGTTGCATCGGGGAGAAGATCTCCTGCCAACTGCCAGAGGGTGAACTGATCGAACGGCATGTTTTTATTGAGAGATTGAACCACCCAATCGCGCCACATCCACTGCCAGGTATCCCCATCTTGCTGAAACCCATTGCTGTCGGCATAGCGAGCAGCATCGAGCCAGGGGAGCGCCATCCGCTCCCCGTATTGCTCGCGCCCCATCAAGCTGTCGACGAGGTTCTCGTATGCGTTCGGATCCGAGTCGTTGACGAAGGCCTCAATCTCACTTTTCGTCGGTGGGAGACCGAGGAGATCGGCATAGAGTCGTTTGATCAATATGCGACGATCGGCTTCGGGAGAGGGAGCGAGTCCCTCCACCTCCAATTTGGACAACACGAATCGATCGATCGGGTTTCGAACCCATGCTTCGTTTCGTATTGGTGGAGGTTCGGGACGCTGCGGAGGACTAAAGGCCCAGTGGGTCGAATACTCACCACCCGACTCGATCCATCGGGCGAGGAGCTTCTTTTGTTCTTCCGAAACCTTCCGATGGGAGTTCGGAGGAGGCATCTGTTCGTCAGGGGAATCGGAGAGAACCCGTTGTAGCAACGAGCTTTCCTTTGGGTTCCCAGGGACGAGTGCCCCGCCGTCGATCGCTTCCTCCCGAAGATCGAGTCGGAGTCCCGCTTGGCGCGTGTTCGCGTCTTGGCCGTGGCAGAAGAAGCAATTCTCCGAAAGGATCGGGCGAATGTCTCGATTGAAATCGATCGCAGAACCTCGCTCAGTCCCCAAGGCTGCGGGGAGGACTCCCAAAAACAGCAGGTGCCAAATGCCGACGCTTGTCACGAGAATACCAACCCGCGAGAAGGTCGATCGGTTCGAACAGCTTAAAAGGCTTGGCATCGGATTGCGAAGGGGAGGGGGAGGGGGAGGGAAGTTTGAAGTTTGAAGTTTGAAGTTTGAAGTGGGAGGTGGGAGGTGGGAGGACGCATCGGAGTTAAGGGGATGAACGCGAAGCGTCCACCCATCACAACCCGTGGCGTAAGCGAGGGACAGCGTCGCGAGTGCACGTAGTTGCCAGCGCTGTCCCTCGCTTACGCCACGGGTTGTGATTTTCGACACCTCTCTTCTTCCTTAAGTCTTTAGCCTTAAGTCTTTCTTTTTTCCGTGTCTTCCGTGTATTCCGTGGTTCCCCCTAAACCTCCCCCATTCTATTCCCCCAAATCGGGAATTTCCAACCACAACCACCATCAATCCGCCCCTTGCTGAGGCGAATCCTATACCATAGCACGAAACTTAAGGGGAGACTAAGCGGTCTTTCAGTCCCAACAACATCGCACTCGGTAGCAAAGAAAGTAGCAAGGAGTCGGCCATGGCGCTTCAATGGGTTTCAGGGACCATCGAGAAACGAACCGTCTGGGCTGAGGGGCTGTTTACCCTTTCGGTCCGTTGCCCAGGAGTGGCACCATTCGAACCAGGGCAGTATCTCCAGCTCGGGCTTCCTCTTCCTGAAAAGCACCTGCACCGCCCCTATTCGGTCGCGTCCCCCCACGGGGATGTTCTCGAGTTTTTTATCGTCCGAGTAGACGAGGGGGAGCTGACACCAAGGCTCTGGAATTTGAACGTAGGAGACCAAGTCGACGTTTCGGCAAAAGCAACCGGGAGTTTTTCATTGTCGCATGTACCGGACGCCCCCAACCTTTGGCTGGTCGCTACAGGAACGGGGCTGGCTCCCTACATCGCAATGCTTCGTGAGAGTCTGATCTGGGATCGCTTCCCCCGAATCTCCCTCATCCATGGGGTCCGTTATGCAGATGATTTGGCCTATCTCGACGAGCTCGCCTCCTATCGCGAACGCTTCGGCGATCGATTCCATTTCATTCCTGTCGTTTCACGACAAGAGGTGGAAGGGGCAATCTCGGGGCGCATCACGACGGCGATCGATTCGGGGGAGTTGGAAGTGAAAACAGGTTCGAAGCTATCGCCGATCGAGTCGGTGGTCATGCTTTGCGGCAACCCTCAGATGCTCAACGATGTCGAAGCCAGAATGCAGGAACGTGGGATGCATAAACATAAACCCACCAACCCCGGGCACTATGTGCTGGAGCGGTATTGGTAGCAGGCTTGGAGGGGTGAGGAAGAAGAGAGAACCACGAATCTCACGAATCTCACGAATAGCGATGTCGGCTATCCTCTCCCCTCTGCTTTTTTCGTGCTCGTGCTCGTGCTCGAGATTCGAGTACCGCTGCGCTGAGTACGAGTACGAGAGGACCGAATCCCAAATCCGGTTGTTGTTACGAGCACTTCTACCCCTCACCCCCAGCCCCTCTCCCCGAAGCGGGGCGAGGGGAGCGGAAATCGAGGGGCGAAGCCCCTTCTCTTCCTCAACACTCAACACTCAACACTCACTGCTCACTGCTCACTGCTCACTGCTCACTGCTCACTGCTAAACTTCAGCCCTTTCTCTACCGAGACGCAGGCGAGGGCGAGGGTGCCGAGGCAGCGGAAGTAGAGGTACTGGTACTGGCTGATGAGTTTGTTAACGCAGGTTGCGACATCGCCGAAGTCCTCGGTCTTGGGAAAGCGTGGGACGAGATAGTTGGCCAGGGAGATCTCGCCATCGGGATGGTCGAAGGGAAAGAGGATTTGTTGAAGAGAACCATGGAGTTCCACCATCGCTCGCCGCATCGATTGGCACAGTTCGAGCATCTTCACCTCCATCTTCTCATTCCTCTCTCCTTCGGTAAGAGCTCCGAGAAGGAGAGAAATCGACATGAGGGAGTTCCTCGCGATGAAGAACTGCGGGAGATAACTGCGCAGGGTATCGAGCGTTGCGATTGCGTTGTAAGAAGCCCGTTGCAACTCGGCTGCATTGTCGACGACGTCAGCGACCTGCTTTGCCCCAAGTAACGCGACCGCCGATTGGGCCCGTTGGGCAAAGAGGAATTCGTATTCGAACATTTGATCCGAGAGTCCCCCTTGCTTGGCTCGCAATTGCTGTTCGTGCTGTCGAGTCACCGCTGCGCTTGTGACGGGGAAATCAAACTGCTTCTGCTCAAGAGAAACGCCAAGATCCAGAAACGTAAGAGCTCTATGGGCCATGATCCACGCGTCATCGAGCTGATCGAGTTCCTTTTCTTGTTCGATATACTTCGAGAACATCCCGAGCATCCGCTCGCGAGCTACCTTGAGATTGTGCAACGCCTCTTTCCCCGAGACCGCTCCGATGGCCGCATGGTCCAGGAAGTTGATGGGGCGCATCACTCGGAAAGTCCCCTTCCCGAAAATGGCTCCCATCGCTTTGCTCCCCTCCCGCTCCATACTCAACTGGGATGACACGGCGGAAAGTTCGACCAACATTTCAGGTCGGAATGAATCGTCTAAAGCTGCCTTGAGATAATCGGTCGTTACGCCAACCAAAATCTCGTGGTAGTGTACGAAGAGGTTGCTCGCCGGTTCCTCGCGACGAAAAACTCCCGGGGCATTTTCTTTTCTGGCAGCCGCGATTCGATCCCGATCGCTTGGGTGCGATGCCAGCCATTCCGTTTTTTCTGACGCCGCACTTTTAAGGATCTCTTCCTTCAACTCAGGGTCTAACGCCTCCAAATTGCTGAGCATCAACCCCGGAAGATCGTTGCATAGCTTTCCGTCGAGAAAGAAGCCGTTCTGATCGTCGAGCGCTTGGTGGAAAGCGATCGACATGAGTCGAAGTTTTTGGGCTGTCGATTCGAAAGTGTCCGAACCGGAGAATCGGCATTCGTGCAGGTCGGCATCGTATTCCATCTGACGCATCAAGTAGGAACAGACGAGATGTCCGAGCATCATCAATGCCCACAGGATTCGTCGTGTAAGCCAAATGAAGAAACGTGCGAGGTAAAGGATCAGCCCTAGCCGCAGATCGATCGCTTGCGACCAGCGTTCCAGGGTTTCATCCCAGGAATCCCTTTGGTAAACCACTCGCATAAACCAAAAGTTGATCGAGCGGATGATATAGCTGAGGCGCATCCCGAATCCTTGGGAGAAGTGCCCGAATTCGTGTGCAAGAACTCCAGCCAGTTCCCGAGAGTTGAGCCCGGCGACGAGAGGCATACCGATGGTAAGGACCATGTCGTTGCCGAACATGCTCCAGATCCCATGGCGAAACGATGCCGAGGCGTTCACGTCGCAATCGACATCGATTCGCTTAGGAGTAGGAGCGTGGACCGATTCGCAAAGTTTTTCGATGAACGCAAAGAGTTTCGGCTCTCCTTGCGGGGAGAGCCACCTTTTTTCTGTGCGCTTCGCGGATCCCGCAAAGAGGGGTTTGATCATGAAGAGGACGAGGATGGATCCGATGATAAGTGGGGCGACATAGGCTATCACCAAACCAGCCCCCTTCCTGCCGCTCGTCTCCACCTGAAAAATGGCGACTCCATGAATCGCATACATTACGACTCCAACAGCAACGGCGATGATCAATCCCAAATAGATGACTGGGAGTAAAAGCATCAACAGTGCGGAAAGAATGAGTCCCACGCGATACTGCATGGTCAGTGGCACCTTCCGAATCGGTCCACGAATGGAATTTAAATACTCCTGCAAAGAAACGGTCGCGGAAGCTTCTCTCGACGCAGCAACCGGAGCGGAGATAGAAGGAGCCTTTGCGGAAGTCGAGGTGGCTGGGCGAGGTGCTGTGGAGGCCGGGGTGGAAACCACGGTGGCCTCGTAGATCACATCCTCTTCTTCCTCCACTTTCACCGGCTTGGGTGCCACCTTGGGAGCGGGTTTGGAGGCAGGCCTGGGAGCCGACTTGGGGGCAGGTTTGACCACCGGCTTGGGCGCCGGTGGGGACGGGATCGTCATCTTGACATTGCATTGTTTGCAGCGAGCCGATTTACCCGCGAGTTCCGGTTGAACGCGGTATTTGGAACTACAGTGCGGGCATTCGAAAGAAATCATTGGGGTACTCAGGCTGGCAAAAAGGTCTCGACTGCTTGGCTTATTATAAACCGATCGGCGGCGCATAGTAGCGGAAGGGGCGAGGCCGTGTCTCGCTATAAAGTTCTGCGCCCGTGGGCTGGCGCTGGGCTGTCAAAAAGTTGGTATTGTGAGGATTTAGGTTTGCGCAAGATCCGTCCTTTGATTCGCTTCTTGTCCGATCGGGGCTCGCCCCCGTCGGACACCGCTTTGGCGCCCTAGAACGCGCCGCGCTTTAAGACATCTGCTCCCCTCGCCCCTTTTAGGGGAGAGGGGCTGGGGGTGAGGGGTTG
>CAYMXM010000129.1:0-10759 GCA_964394065.1 uncultured Pirellula sp.
CGGAAAGATCTTAGAGGAAATTCAAGCGACTCGCGGGAGTACCTCAGGACGTCTCGTCCCGAGCGATACCTTTGCGCAATCCAGCTACACGCGCTGGACCACCTACCAGTACAGCGATTGCTGCAATCTCGCGTCGCAGCGCGTTTATCACGTGATCCCCACCTCGGGGAACGGCACCTCAGGCACGAATTACTACCAAACGAGTTTCGGTTACGATGCGCTCAAGCGCCGCAATCGAACCGTAAGCCCTGGTGGGACAATCTCGCGCACTGTTTTCGATACGCGTGGCCTCGTTCTCTCCACCTGGGTCGGAACAGATGACATTGGAGCCACTCCCGATGATCCCACCGGAGGGGGAGCTTTAGGAAACGATATGCTGATCCTCACCGCTAACCAATATGATGATGGGGCGGGTGGAGGAAACGGTAACCTCACCCAGCGGACAGTCTATGTCAGCAATACCGAATCTCGTGTCACTCAGTTTCAGTACGATTTCCGAAATCGTCAAATCATCATCGATGGAGAAATCGATCTTTACCGAGTATTCAGTTACGATAATCTTAGTCGCGTCATCCAACTGGACCGGAGAAACACCAACTCCGTTGGAAATCTGGTTGCTAGGAACGAAACCAAATTCGACAACCGAGGACGTGTTTATCAAACGGTCAAGTACGGCGTCGATCGATCGAACGGCTCGATCATCGGGAATCAGCCCACGGATATCACTTACGATCAAGCCAACAACATCCTCCGCCAAGAACCCGCAGGGGCGATGGAGTACCAAGAGTTCGAATACAATTCACTTGGCCAACAAGTCGAGATGCGCGATCCTCTCGCCAACACGACCGAATTCGCCTTTGATGATGGGGGGAATCAGATATCAAGAACTGATCCGATGAACGAGGTCTGGACGCAAGGATTCGATCCTTTGGGACGATTAGTTCGATCGACGAATCCTCTTAACCAATCAACCACCTTCGGATTCGATAACGCCGGAAACCAAACGACAGTTACAAACGGGCTATCGCAAACCACGACCACGAACTTCAATGCAGCAGGGCAAGTTACTTCGGTTATCGATCCCCTCAGCAAAACCACCAGCTTCGAATATGATCCGAACGGAAACCAAATTTCAATAACCGACCCGAACAATCTCACAACTGAATTCGAGTACAACTACCGAAACTGGTTGGTGAAGGTTACTGACCCTGCGGGACACGAAACCGAATACGCTTACAACCGCGTAGGAGAGAAAACCGTCGAGACCGATGCCAAGGATAGCGACACAACCTTTACGTTTGATGCCTTGGGCCGCATGAGTTCCACCACAGATCGTCTCAACAACACGACCTTGTTTGCTTGGAATGTTCTCGGCCTCCAGGAAAGCATCACCGACGCCCAGTCGCAAACGACTAGCTATGTTTACGACGATTACGGAAGATTATTCCAAACGATTTGGCCTGACCATACTCCAAGCACGCTTCCGGGGGATTCCGGTTACGGCATCACGCAAATTGAGTACGATTCCCTCAATCGCATTCTGCGCACGACGGACCAACTTGGAGACACGATCACCCACAGTTATGATGCCGCAGGGAGGTTGCTGACGAAGGACTATCGGACCAGAGTGAATTCTCCATCAGGAACGATCAGCGACAGCGATACGTTCACTTACAACGCTAACTCGCAGATACTCACAGCGGTTTGCGGGCGTTACAACAACACCGTCACTCGAACTTACGATGCGGCCAATCGGAAATCCTCGGAGTCGCTGACGATCTCTGGTAAAACCTACACTTCTGTGACGCAATATAATGCGGCCGGCCGCGTTTCAAAACTCATCTATCCCGATGCGAGCGAAGTGACTCGCACCTACACGGCGCGAGGGGAGCTTTCCACCATCTCTCTTAATGCAACAACGATTGATACCCGAACTTACGATGATGGGGGGCGGCTTACCAGCAGTTCCTACAACAACGGAGTCAGCGAAGCAAGAACCTACAATCTAGATAGCACTCTTGCATCAATCAGTTTCACTGGAGCAGCAATTGGAAACCTTGGCTATACCTGGGATGCAAATCACAACAAAACCTCCGAGACGATCTCGGGTGTGATGAGTGGTTACGGATTCACCGCAGGTTACGATGACGAGGACAGATTGACTAGCTGGGATCGAGCCGATACGAATCTCGATCAGGCTTGGAATCTCTCTGCCGTAGGGAACTGGAATAGCTTCATTGAGAACGCCTCCACGCAAGTCCGCACCCACAGCGCTGCCAACGAAATCCTCACCGCAGCGAGTCAAAACGTATCGCACGATCCGAAAGGGAACACAACACTTCTTCCCACAAGCCTCACAACGCATCCTTCACCTCTTGCGATGAAGTGGGACTTCAATAACAAGCTCCATGCGGCCGACACCGACAACGACTCGGTCGATGACGTTTTCTTTCTGTGGGACGCCCTGGGACGCCGTGTCGGAAGAACGGACAGTAGCTCGACGATGATCTACTTTCAAGATGGCCATCAAACATTAACGGACTACGTCGCCGGTTCGAATGCGAACGCCCCAACTTACAACTATGTCTGGGGAAGCTACATCGACGAATTGATCCTGCGAACCAGCAGTTCAGGCAACCACTACTACCATCGAACCCAACAATTCAGCATCAACGCCGTAGCCACGTCGGCTGGCACCGTAGCCGAGCGCTACGCTTACACGGCCTACGGTCAACCCACGATTCTGAACGCATCGGCTACGCCGATCGCGAGTTCCGCGATTGGAAATCGGTACATGTACACTGGACGGGAGTGGGATCCCGCGTTAGGGGTTTACCACTTTAGAACTAGGATAATGAGCTCTGTGACAGGAAGGTTTATGACAAAAGACTTGTTTGAACATGCCATATCCACAAACCTTTTCCAATTTGTTTTGAGCAATCCGCTATCCTGGATTGATCCGAACGGACAACAGGAACGCGAACCGTCCTCCCCAAATCTCAATTTATGGCAAGGAGCGGAAGAGGCATCGCCGCCTCCATATAAATCTCCATGGATTTTCGATCCTTTACGAGATCCGCTGACCGGGGAGCAGTTACCGCTAGACTATAGAGACATTGATGAATCAAAGATTCCGGTTTTAAAAATCGCCAAAGCAATATGTGAGGAACCATTAAGTGCCTTAGAATCTGAAGCTAAGGAAATCGCTCAGGACTACTTGGATCGGCTTGCGAACAAAAACATCTGGATATTAACACCTCTTATTACTCGCCCCTCGCAACCAACAACCGCCGTTCCTTCCTTAGTTACCGAATACCCTATATCAAAAAACATCAAAGGTGGTAAAAGAATTGGGTTCCCAAGACCTGTGACAAAAGACGGAAAAAACCTTATCGAGATTCCCGTTTTCATTTACGTAACATGGTAGACAGAAAAGTGCTCACGTCAGAAACGCAGCATGTAACACACCCCTAGGTCACTCTTTTTTATGCTTAATCAGGATATGTACTATAATGTGTTTTAGACTTTTTTTGAACGTATGGTTTCTTTTTGTTTTTTTCGTATTCGGAAACGATCTTCTTGAAGCCCAATCGGAGACTAGGAATGAAGTCAAATTAGGAAAGTACACTCCTGGCAGACCACTTTCTGTTGACCTTACTATCCATGGAGCTTCGCATAGATTTTTGATTCAGTTACTGCATTCATATACTATAATTGACAAGAGGGATAGGAAACTTGTAAACACAGAGGGTCCTCTTGTAGCTGAAAGCGAAATGGTGTCGGTTTATGAAAAAGGAAATATAACTTATAGCTCAGGAACCATTGCTAGCGAACCGCTTGTTATCATCGACTTGTCTTCTTTAAGCAATTTCTATAAGGAAGATGTTGCGGGAATTCTTGGGCGTAATTACGTTGAGGGAAAGGTCTTGAAATTTGATGGGACACGTTTTTTTTTGGTAGAAAAAATTAATGGAGACGATTATGACGTTCTCCAGTCGTTGGTTGATGCCGGTGGTGCACCAGTCATAAAGGCAGAACTTTCGTCGGGGGAAGAATCTGAATTTATGATAGACACTATAGCGAATTTTTATCTCTCACTAACCAAAGATGCATTTGAAAAGGAAGTTAATCTCGGAAATATTTTGGTATCCGGATCCGTTAATTATGGTCACCCTCCTGAAGGGAAAAGAGTAAGGAAGGGTGTTTTAAAACAATTTCGTGTTTTTTCTCGAACCTATGAGGACATTGAGGTAGTTGAGGGAGATGTCACAGCGGTTGGGATGAGGTTTCTATGTATGCATCGATTCGCATTGGACGTATGGGAACATGTGCTTAGAATTCAATTTGTTGAGCCCGATCAAAGGGGGCAGGCACAATAATTGCGAACGAGCCCGATCAAAGGGGTCAGGCCTCTTTGATTTGACAATCTGATCGTTTGAGGGTAGGTTCGGTTGTGATCGATCTTAGAAAGGATCCTACCGAATGCCACGACCACCACGCGCGGATGAAGCTGGCGGGCTTTACCACGCTTTGAACCGAGGGAATCTTCGGGCCAATATTTTTCACAAGGAGGCGGACTATGAAGCTTTTGAGAGAATCCTCGGGGAAGGATTAAAACGCTATCAGATTGAGCTCTATTCGTATCAGCTGATGCCGAATCATTATCACTTGGTTCTCCGACCGCTGGTCGATGGAGAAATGTGTCGATTCATGGGGTGGGTTGGCGGAACGCACACGATGCGATACCACGCGCACTACCATACCAGCGGAATGGGGCATGTTTATCAACAGCGATACAAGAGTTTCCCGATTCAAGGAGATGCCCACTTCTGTGTCGTATGTCGGTATGTTGAGCGAAATGCCCTTCGCGCAGGGCTTGAAGAACGAGCAGAAGATTGGCGTTGGGGGTCGTTATGGCGTTGGCTACAGAACCCCGAACCCAAACCAACGCTATTGTCCAAATGGCCGATTCCTCGACAGCCACGTTGGGTTCAGCGTGTTAACGAAGCTCTGTCCGAGAAGGAACTGGAAGCGATTCGCAGGTGCACGCAACGGGGCCGTCCCTTTGGGGATGAATCCTGGACTGAGTCGACCGCCAGTCGACTCGGCCTGGAGTCAACCATACGACCACGAGGACGCCAAAGGGTTCGTTTCCCCGAAAAGGAACAAATCAAAGAGGCCTGACCCCTTTGATGGTGAAAGGCTTCTCCCTCGGCGGTTATCTCTTATGATGATAACTATGCAGATCTTGCCGTGAGCCTTAGAACAAACTCGGGGTTGATCGAACTTTTCGAATACTCCAGTCCAACCGATCCCATCCCCAACCAACTCATGGCCGAACGCATTCAGCAAGGTTCCTCGGGGACACCCATTACCCTTCGCGAGTACGAATACACCTCTCGCACTGCGCAGGGGACCACCATCTATCCGATTTCCAAGCTGATCGTCTATCCCAATGACAATGGTACCGGGGCCCTTGAGACAACCTTCTCCTACCTCTGGCATTCAAGCACCAACCGCATCCAACAACGGACCACAACCTTTCCAGCCGTTCCAGGCTCTCAGAATGGCTCAAACGTAGCAGCTACCCTAACCGAACAATTTGATACTTACGGAAACTTGCTCTGGAGACGAGATGAACGTGGGGTCATTACTAGGCAGGAATTCGACGCGGCTTTAGGAGTCGTCACACGGCTGGTTCAAGATGTGGACACCTCGATCGAAACCGGCGTTCCCCTAGGTTGGTCTACGGTATCAGGCTTTGGCCTAAACTTGATTACCGATTTTGAGCATGATAACCTCGGACGCCAGACCCGTTCCCTCTGTCCCGAGCACTCCATTGCGATCGCTGGAGTTCCCACGCAGATTCGAACAGCCCAGTGGATGGCTTACTGGGTGGACTCCTTTGGGAAAGAAATCCGTACGGGCCAAGGCTACTTCAAAGTTTCCGGTTCTACCGAAACCTTGATCAATCCCGTCTCCATCCTTAAAGAGTCGCATCAGGGGACACTTCTAGAAGAGATCCAAGCCGTTCAAGGATGGCCGATCGGTTCCTCGTCCCCCCCAGAAGAGGTTGCCGGTCCGGTCTCTCCCGATGAAAATGCTTTCCCTCAAGAAAGCTACGTTCACTGGACTACCTATCAGTATGCCAATTGCTGCCAGCTCGTCTCCAGTCGCCGGTATCACGCCATCCCGGACTTTGGGACAGGGAGTGAAGGAACCCATTACGATCAAACTCGATTCAGTTATGACACGATGGGGCGCAGGAATCGGGTCCAAAGCCCCGGAGGGACGATCACCTTCACGGTTTACGATGCGCGCAGCCAGGAATTAGAGACGTGGATCGGTACCAACGACGACGGGGCTACCGAAGACGATCCAACCGGAGGTGGATTCGAACCAGAAAACGACATGGTGATCCTTAGTGCCAATCAGTACGACAATGGGCTGGTCGGTAGAGATGGAAACCTAACCCAGGTTACCCAATACGTGAGCGATTCCGTCACGCGGGTTACGAGCTATTTGTATGACTTCCGCAATCGCCAGACGGCAATCGACGGCGAGATCGACTTCTACCAAATCACCACGTTTGATAATCTCGATCGAGCGACCCTGGTCGAGCGGCGCAACACCTCTTCAGGTGGAACGTTGCTATCCCGAAACGAGACCAAATACGATAACCGAGGTCGCCCTTTCCAAGCGATTGTGCACGGAGTCGATCCGACCTCGGGATCCATTACCGGAAGCCAGGTCCGAGATTTTACGTACGATCAAGGGGCCAACCTGATCCGTCAAGAACCGGCTGGCGCGATGAATTTCCTCGAGTTCGATTACGACGGCTTGGGGCGCAGAACCGAGGAACGAAAGCCGCTGGGAATCACCACACAGTACACCTTCGATAACGGAGGAAACTTGACGGCGACCACCGATCCGATGAACGAAACGTGGACACAAGGTTTTGATGGAATCGGGCGCCTTGTCCGCTCCAGCAATCCACTCAACCAATCGGCGATTTACGGATTTAACTACGCAGGCTATCAAACCACCGTCACCAATCCACTCTCGGAAACCACGGCCACGAATTTCGATGCCGCAGGACGCGTCACATCGATCGCAGATCCCCTGAATGAAGTAACCACCTTCACCTATGATCCCGAGGACAATCGAACCTCCGTTACCGATCCCAACAATCTAACGACCGAGTACGAATACAATGAGCGCAATTGGTTAGTGAAAGTCACCGATCCGGCAGGTCATGAAGTCAGCTACGAATACAACCGTGTCGGTGAAAAAACAAAAGAAACGGATGCCAAAGGACACGACACGACTTTCGCTTTCGATGCACTAGGACGCAAGACCTCCATAACCGATCGGCTTAACTACACGACAACTTTCGCATGGAATGCGTTGGGGCTTCAAGCAAGTCTCACCGATGCCCAATCCCAAACCACCAGTTACGAGTACGATCCCTACCAGAGGCTCTATCGAACGATCTGGCCGGACCACACCCCCAGCACCGCTCCTGGAGATGCGAACTATGGAATCACGCAAATCGAGTACGATTCCCTCAATCGCATTCTGCTCACGACGGACCAACTGGGAGACACTATCACCCACAGTTATGATGCCGCAGGCAGGTTACTTACGAAAGACTACCGCACCCGAGTGAATTCTCCATCAGGAACGATCAGCGACAGCGATACGTTCACTTACAACGCTAACTCGCAGATACTCACAGCGGTTTGCGGGCGTTACAACAACACCGTCACTCGAACTTACGATGCGGCCAATCGGAAATCCTCGGAGTCGCTGACGATCTCTGGTAAAACCTACACTTCTGTGACGCAATATAATGCGGCCGGCCGCGTTTCAAAACTCATCTATCCCGATGCGAGCGAAGTGACTCGCACCTACACGGCGCGAGGGGAGCTTTCCACCATCTCTCTTAATGCAACAACGATTGATACCCGAACTTACGATGATGGGGGGCGGCTTACCAGCAGTTCCTACAACAACGGAGTCAGCGAAGCAAGAACCTACAATCTAGATAGCACTCTTGCATCAATCAGTTTCACTGGAGCAGCAATTGGAAACCTTGGCTATACCTGGGATGCAAATCACAACAAAACCTCCGAGACGATCTCGGGTGTGATGAGTGGTTACGGATTCACCGCAGGTTACGATGACGAGGACAGATTGACTAGCTGGGATCGAGCCGATACGAATCTTGACCAAGCTTGGAATCTCTCAGCGGTCGGCAACTGGAACAGCTTCACTGAAAACGCATCGACGCAGGTTCGGACGCACAGCGCTGCCAACGAAATCCTCACCGCAGCGAGTCAAAACGTCCTTCACGATCCGAAAGGAAACGTGACACTTCTTCCCACAAGCCTCACAACGCATCCCTCCCCTCTCGCGATGAAGTGGGACTTCAATAACAAGCTCCATGCGGCCGACACGGATAACGACTCGGTTGATGACGTTTTCTTTCTGTGGGACGCCCTGGGACGCCGTGTCGGAAGAACGGACAGCAGCTCGACGACAATCTATTTCCAGGATGGCGAGCAAACGCTGGCGGACTACATAGCCGGGGCGAATGCAAACGCCCCAATCTACAACTATGTATGGGGAAGTTATATCGACGAACTGGTTCTGCGTACCAGCAGTTCGGGCAACCTCTACTACCATCGAACCCAACAGTACAGCATCAACGCAGTTACCACTTCGGCTGGCGCCGTAGCCGAGCGCTACGCCTACACGGCCTACGGCCAGCCAACGATTCTGAATGCTTCGGCTACGCCGATTGCGAGTTCCGCGATCGGGAATCGGTACATGTACACGGGGCGGGAGTGGGATGCGACGCTGGGGCTCTATCACTATCGAGCGCGGTGGATGAGTGGGATTGCCGGGAGGTTTCTGGGGAGGGATCCGATAGGCTATCATGGTACTTCCAATTTAATGATATTCGCAAAAGGAAATCCTCTGACTTTGTTAGACCCAACGGGATTGCAGACCATCGAACCTCTTTTTCCGGAAAATCAAAATCCCCCCCCGCCATTCGAACCTCTATTTCCCCAGTGGCCTTCTCCCTCTCCCCCACCACCACGAGCCCCCCTCTTTCCCAGGGATAGGCTCCCCCTCTCTGAGGAGGATCTAAGGTTCAGTGACCCGGCTAGAGTGATCTTTGATCCTCGGTGGCCATTGATTGACCCTCGCACGGGAACCGAAATTCCAACTGACTTTCGGAATATTGATGAGAGCAAATTACCAGTTGTGGAAGTCTTTAAGAACGTTTTTTGTAAAGAACTAGAAGAAATCAGAGATAGGCTCAAAGAGATGAGAGAGAGCATAAAAGACCAACTGAAAGATAATTTCCCTCTTCGAAGAAGGCCTTCTGTTACGTCGCCGAATCCTACACGCTCGATACCTTGGCTTCCTAAGAAAGAGGATGCCGATTATGACGTCAAGCTCAAAAAGGATGAAATTATATTCATTATTGAAATTAGATTTTGACGCAAAGAGCAATACGCCGGAGTTTAGAGTTCATGAGATAATCCCCATTTATTATTTCCGAGAGACCTCGGCAGGGGGGATTCCCAATGACTCAGTACTACTTGTGTGTTGCTCGTGACGATGCATGGCACTCGATTTGACATGCGAAACCTTCAAGTGTTCGTCGCAAAGTGAAATCAAATGCCAATTAAATACATTGATGCTTATCTCAACCTAGAAGAGCTTCCTTCTTCAAAACGACAGATATTTTATGGGACATGTGTTTTTTCTATTACCTGCTACGAGTCAAAAATGCTTCGAAGAAAAATGTTTACTTCCGCTGCGGCCTGTTTGTTTTGTTTATACTGGTCCTCCAGATTCCCCAGAATACATGCTGGCCTAGACAAGCCTTTGCTCATTGAGCTAAATCGATTTGATCCGAAAGTTCCTGTAATAGCGAAATTACTAATAGACAACAAAAAACACGCTTTCGTATTGTCCACGATTGCATACGGGAATGGTCTAGATTTACGGTTTTTAGATATTGCCGAGATAGATACGACGGACGCCAAGAGGTCCAATAATACGACCTATTACAGGAAAGGAGTCATTCAGTCAGAATTGGGGACTCATACTAGTGAGCCATTTTTTTCCGATGATTTTTCTCATCTTTCTGAATTGTGGAACGAAAAAATATCTGGGGTATTAGGATTGGCTTTTTTATGGGATTACGCACTTACTTTCGATGGTGTCAGTTTTTTCTTGACAGATGATTTTTCTACAGATGCGTATGAGGAAATTATTCCTATTGCAATGGGTAGAGTTGGCGAACCCCTAGTGGAAGCTGAATTGCCGTCTCAGAAAAAAATTAAAATTGCCATATCTACTTCTTCGAACACGTATGTGCTATTAAAAAAGGAACTGTTCGAGCAAGAGATGGAATTGGGGAATATTTCTGCTGTCAGTGAACGCCCCACCGTTCGTATTGGAGTTGAAAAAAATGTGCGAGAAGGGATCCTGAAAGAATTAAAGATATTTGGCCAAACTCATCGCAACATGCTCGTGCATGAAACAGAGAATCTAACTGCTGTTGGTAGTTCTTTTATGAGTCAATATGTTTTTTCTTTGCAGTTGCAACACGGTCGCATAGGCATCAAACGCATTGCTTTAATTTTCGAAAAATGACGAGCAAAGGAGGCAGCGTGCGAGCCCGTGTATTGGTTCAGCGTGAATTGGAGTTTTGTCTGATCTGCGTTATTCCTAATCG